>JALOAR010000014.1 GCA_023228665.1 Candidatus Colwelliibacteriota bacterium
AGGTGTTGATTTGCGGCGCAAAGGGAGCCCGCCTCCGGCGGGTCCGCCAAAGGCGGAGATGGCGATTGCTATGAGGAGCTCGACGAGGGTGAAGGCTGTTTTTTTATTCATTAAAAAACTCATTTAGAAGAATCTGCGCATTTATATTATAAGTTAAATAAATATTTAAAAATAATAAAATTTAAATTTTTTAAATTAACTTTTGTTTTTTTCTGATGAGAAGAAACTTATAAAAATAAAAATGATTAACCCCAGAGCGGCCATTGAAGCCCCATAAACAAATGCCCAAAGAGCGCCAAAACCAGTCCAGAGAAGTCCGCCGATGAGACCGGCGAGGAGCGATGATACGCCGACAGCGGCATGAAGAAAACCCTGGCCAGTAGCCAACAGATCTCTACTAACAAGCTTTGCTGTAAGAGCGCGCTCAATGCCGTCGGTCGCAGCTGAATATATGCCAAATAAGACAAAAGCAAATACCGCCTTCCATACCGCATCAGAAGTAAACCCAAGAATAAGGTATGAAATAATAGCCGACACAAAACCGAAAGGGATTATAAATCTTTCCCCGATTTTATCGGAAAGCTTTCCGAAGGGAATAGCGGCTATGACGAATGTGAGACTATATAAGAGATAAAGCAGAGGGATATTGCCAAGAGCAGAACCTATCTCTATCGGACGCAGAAGCATAAGAGTGATAGGCAGAGTACCCATGCCGAATATAAAAACCGCAAATAAAAACAGAAGGAATTTTTTATTCTTCTTAAAAATTTTCAAATTGAAGCGCGAGGGAGGGGTTTTAATTCCGTCGGGGACATCTTTAACAAAAAAGAAACTTAGAAGCGCAAAAAGGCCAATGCCAAAAGCAATAAAAAAAAGCGGGCGGTAATTATCGCCTCCAAGCAGAGAAAGTATTAAAAAAGCTCCGAGTGGTCCGGCAATACCGCCAATACCATCCATAGCCCGCTGAAAACCAAAAGATTTGCCAAGCTCTGATCGATCTACCGATTCAGAGAGGAGGGCATCTCTTGGCGCTTCTCGAAAACCCTTGCCTACCCTGTCCGTAACTCTGATAGCCATAACGCGACTGAAACTGTTAGCAATGGCATAAACAGGCCTTACGGCGATAGACAAAGCGTAACCTATAATAGCAAGCGACTTTCTCTTGCGCGCCCTATCCGAAATATAGCCGGAGATTATTTTAAGAAAACTGGCAACAGCGTCAGCAGCGCCCTCGATTATACCTATAAAAGCAGGCGATACTCCGAGAGTAACTCCCAAAAACACCGGCATTATGGACTGGATCATTTCGTTCGAAAAATCATTGAATAAGCTGACCAGTCCCAAAAAAAATACGTTTTTCTTGAAGCCGATTATTCTGCCATTATCTTTTTTAACCGGCTTCATTCCGCAATATTTATAATTACTTTATCCCCGATAGAAATATTAAGCTTTTCAGAAAGACCGCCATTAATTTCAAGAACCTTATTTATCGGCTTGTCTTCTAAAGAATAAAGCTTAATTCCTTCCGCCGGAATGCTTTCTGCAGGAATGGCATTTTCAGTTATGCCGACAATAACATCATCATCTATCCAGATAAGATCAAGAGGGAATTTTACTCCTTTCATCCAAAAAACCGGAGAAGTCTTTTCTTCAAACAAAAAAAGCATTCCTTTATTTTCATCAAGATTCTCTCTTCCCCGCAGCCCTTTAAGGCGGCTAAATTCAGAATCGGCTATTTCGACATTAAAAATATTTCCGTTTATTTCTGCGGTACTTAAAGCATTACCCTTACCCATCCAAACTGCTTTTACCAAAATGGCAATTATAACCAATAGGACAACGGCTATAAGGGAAAAAATTATTTTTTTTCTCATTTGACTTAAAATTGTTTGTTTATAAAACAATTTTACCATATACCGGAATATCCTCTTTTTTTCTAAGGGCAGAACTTATCTCAATAACCGCGTTCACTTTTTCCGGCGAAACTATTATTTTAATTCCCGGGGTAATATTTTTAGATACTGAAATAATTTCCCCTTGCCTTATCCAAAAAATATCTATGGGAAATTTCATTCCTAAGGCCCAAAAAGTTTTTTTAGAAGAAAAAGCAAACTTAAAAAGCATGGCGTTTTTGCCTTTTTTGTCCGGTTTTCCGGCGAGCCCTGTTGCCTTGCTGGCAATAGATCTTGCTTCTGTAATTTTTATTTTTTTTCCTCCGATATAAATATTCTTCTTAACCGGTGGCGGAAGAAAAATAATGATCGCTGATAAAACAACAGCTATCGCGGGATAAACAAATATCATTTAACAAAACGAAGAAAAGCTTTTTCATATTCTTCAACCATTTTTTTGGTTGAAAAATTATCCTCGACATGCTTCCGGCACGCCGCTCTCGAAATAAGATCTATTTTTTTAATCGCATCAACCATGCCGTTTACGTCATCAACTATAAAGCCGGTCTTTCCATCCTTAATGACTTCCGGGACCGATCCGCGACGAAAGCCGATAACCGGAGTGCCGCACGCCATAGCTTCGGTCATAACAAGGCCAAAGGGTTCCTCCCACCTAATCGGGAATAAGACGGCTTTTGCCTGGCGATAATATTTTGACAAAGATTTTCTCGGAACATAATTTATATGCGTTACTTCCTTGCCAATATGAGGCTTTATGTTTTTATCCCAATATTCGCTCGGAGAAGCAGGGCCTATAATGGTTAATTTATGCTTTGCTTTAACTGCCGCTTCAACCGCTTCGGCAACGCCTTTTTCCGGAGTTATCCGCCCGACAAAAAGAAGATCAGTGCCGCCTGATCCGGAATATTTAAATTCATCTAACTTGATTCCGTTATAAACAGTTCCTAAATAATTAAGATTGGGCGCGGGTTTTCTCTGGGATTTGCTTATAGATATAAATTTTTGATTGGGCGTCTGCATCATTTTAAAAATATCGGCTCTCCAAGGAAATATCGGATCATGAATAGTGTAGGCGACTTTAATATCGGGGCAAGCTGCTGCTATAGGCAACGCTCTATCTATAGGGTGGATGTGAAGCAGGTCATATTTTCTTTTTTTGGCTTCTTGAAACATCCGAGCAATCACGTGCTGATCCCAAAGGCCGAATATTTTACCCCTCTCTATATTTTGAGAGCCGTATCCTTCCAGAATTTTTTGGCCTTTTTTGCCAAGTAAAGGCTCTAATCCACAGTCGATAATCCTGTTTGCTCCAGGAACTTTTGTCCCTTTGGAGCCGAAAAAATCTATTTTATGCCCCTTAGCGGACAAACCTTCGGTAAGCTCTATCGCGATATCCATAGGAGCATAAATAACTCCTTTCGGCGCGGGGGTCGGATAATGGCTTGTTACCATTGTGGCTATTTTAAGTTTTTTAGTTCTGGGCATTTTTTATTATATCTTCATAAAATTTTTCATATTCTTCGACCATTTTTTCCTTGCTAAAGTTTTTAGAGACGTGCTCGCGGACATAATTCCTATCCACATCATCAACAAGCTTCATTTTTTTAATCATTCCATTAATATCGCTATCAACAACAAAGCCTGTTTTGCCTTCTTCTATAAGTTCAGGCATAGATCCGCGATTATAAGCAATAACCGGAGTGCCGCACGCCATAGCTTCAGCAACTACTAATCCAAAAGGCTCTTCCCATTCTATCGGATACAACAAGGCTTTGGCCGAGCCGTAAAATTCTGATAATTGATCTTGGGAAAGCTCGCCGATAAATTTAATTTTTTCATTCAGATGAGGCTTGATAATCGCATCGAAATAGTTTTGCTGGGAGGGATCGAGCCTGCCGGCGAGTGTAAGCCTGACGCCTAATTTTTCCGCTGCTGTAATAGCATTTTCTATTCCCTTATGCTTATTAACCCTGGCTATCCAGATAAAATGATCGCCTCCTTTTCCAAGGTTAAAGTCATCCATATTTATACCGTTATAAACAACTCTGGAAAATGGCAGATTAACCATTGCATTTTTTCTTGCTGATTCGCTGATAAGGGCAATGTTTGTCCTATAACCTTCTTCCTCAAAGAGCTTGAGCCTATTATCTTTCTCAACGTCAGAATTGGCATGATAAAGCGGATTATGCATCGTATGAACAAAAGGGACTTTTGATATTCCTTGAAAAAATAATCCCCAGACATCGAGATGGGAATGAACTATATCAAAGCCATTTTTTTCAGCATATTCAACGGCCATTTGAAGATTGCGCAAATTCCATATTGGGTCATTCCAAGAAATTCCAGCTTCGATAAGAGGCTTATTAAAAACATTAATTATATTTGCTTTTGATTTTGATCCCGGAGCTGCAAAAAGAGTAACTTCGTGGCCTTTTTCGACTAAACCATCTGCAAGAAGGGCGACAACTCTTTCTATTCCGCCATATTTATCCGGAGGAACCGGAAACCAGAGGGGCGCTATTTGTAATATTTTCATTTTTATTTGTTTAAGACTTTTTTGTATGCTTCTTCATATTTGTCGACCATTATTTTAAGCGTGAATTTATTCTCCACATGCTTGCGGCAAACCTCTCTCTTTATCTCCGTAATTTTCGAAACGGCTTCTATAAATTCATTAACATCATTGCGAACAACAAACCCGGTTTTTCCGTCAATTACCAATTCGCGGGCCGACCCCATATCAGTAACGATAACCGGCGTACCGCACGCCATAGCTTCGGCCATAAACAGACCAAACGGCTCCCTCCACTGAATGGGAGCAAGCAGAGCCGTTGCATTGCGCAACAGTCCGTTTTTTTCCTCCGGACCTATTTCTCCAATAAATTGTATCTGCTCTCCGTCTATTAGCGGCTCTATTTCTTTTTCAAAATAATCTTTATCAACAGCATCGACTTTGGCCGCCATTACCAGTTTTTTACCCGCCTTTTTTGCGATCTCTATCGCCAGTTTTGGTCCTTTCTCCGGAGACATCCTCCCGAGAAAGACAAGATGATCTTGCGGCGTTTCGTTGAAATCAAATAATGATATATCTATTCCATTATAAACAGTTGATACAAAATTAAGCTTATTAAACGGCTCTCTTTGGGAATTGCTTATGGATATGTATGAAGCGTCCGAGAAAAGGCCGTAAACAAACTGCTGATACGGAACATCCAAAGGGCCGTGCAAAGTAGTAACTACCGGCTTGCCGATAATGTTGGAAAAAGGAAGCAGGCGCCAGCCTAGATGATTATGTATAATATCAATATTTATTTTTTTTAACTCATCTAAAATACGGCTTATGCCAACGAATTTCACGGCATTCCTCACTCCCGTATCAGATGCATATTCTTCTTTTCTTATGGCCCGAGGAAATATAGGAATAATCTTTGCCCGAGTTTGAGAGTCGCCGCTCGCTAAAAGAAAAACATCGTGCCCTTTATCAATGAGGCCTTCTGCAAGGTTATAGACAACCAATTCCGTTCCGCCGTATTTTTCCGGAGGAACTGATTCCTCAAATGGAGCAATGAGTGCTATTTTCATAATTATTTTTTCAAAAGATTATTATAGATTTCGCTTATTTGATCCGCTATATTATTCCAAGAATATTTTTCTTCCACCATTTTCCTCCCCTTTTCCGCCATCTGCGCGGCAAATGATGGATTTTCATAGATTTCAACTACTTTTTTATAAAGGTCTTCCGGGCTTCGCGGCTCAAATAGCAATCCTGTTTCTCTATCGCTTATTGTTATTTTCAAGCCGTCTTTTCTCGAGGCAATTACCGGCGTCTTCATCGCCAACGCTTCAAGGGCAACCAAGCCAAAAGGTTCGTAATAAGAGGGTATTATAAAAGCATCCGAGGCAGCGTAATAATCGCTTATATTTTCATGATCCACTCTGCCGACAAATTGTATAAGATCCGCTACTTTTTCATCTCTAGCTTTAGACAAAAGCCTTTCGTATTCCTCAACATCCTCCCTATTCTTGTTGTTTCCGGATATCTCCCCGCCAACAATAATAACTTTAACATTTTTGATTTTTTTATTCAGGAGATTAAGAGCGCTTATTAAAGTGCCTATTCCCTTTCTCCATTCAAGCCTGCCGACAAAAAGAAGAATATAATCCTCTTCCGAAAAATTAAGTTTTTTTCTTAATATTGCTTTATCTTTATCAGGATTAAACTGCCGAAGATTAACTCCTCCAGGAATAACGCTTATATTGCCAGGATTAGCGCCATATAAATTAACAAGATCTTCCTTTTCTGTTTCAGCTAGGGAAATGATGGCAGACGATTTGCGAACTATATTTTCTTCAATGGCAAACCTTTCATTAAAGGCCTGTATGTCATTTGTTTTTAAGAGATATTGTTTTTGAGTCTGTTGCCTCACTTTTCCTAGCGAATGAAAATTTTCAACAAGAGGTTTGTTAAATTCTTCCATCGCACGCACGCCAACCCAGCCGCCGTCATAATGGTGTCCATGAAAAAGAGAGTATCCGTTTTCAGAAGATTCTATAAATTCTTTGAATTTTTTAAATATTTCCGGGAAAAGCGCGTGTAAATTTCCTTTATAAATGTATTCCGGTTTTCCGGCTTCAATGCGAATAACTCGCGAATGATTGCCTATATGCGTAATAAGCTCTTTTTTACAGTCATCTTGCCGGGTGAAAATATCAATTTCCCATCCTTTTTTATCCAAGGCTAGCGCCAAGTCACAGACATATACATTCTGACCCCCGCTCCCGTGACTGCCTATGGCCGCCAATGGATCGGAGTGAATGCTAAACATAGCTATTCTTTTGTTATGGTTCATAATCAAATTTCTTTCCAAAATAAAAAAAGCTCCAAGAAACTTGCTTTTAATTATACCATTTAGAGAAGGCTTAAAGCGGCGAGAGCAATGCCAAAAGAAACGGAAACATTTAAAGATTCTTTTTCGCCAAACATCGGGATTTCGAATATATCATCAGAAAGGTTTAGTATTTTTTTAGAAATGCCGTCAATTTCGTTTCCAAAAACAAGGGCGGTATTTTTTCCTTTGTACTTTTTTATTTCTTTGATGGTTTTTGATTTTTCGCTCTGTTCTATGGAAATTATCTTAAAACCTTTTTTCTTAAGAGAATTAATCGCGCGAATTGAAGAAGAATAATATTTCCAAGAGACTGTTTTTTCCGCTCCGAGAGCGACTTTAGCGATATCTTTCCTGTCCCTGCCAAATTTATCAACGGGAGCAGGGCTGGTGCCGCAAAGGCATATTTCGCTTACTCCAAAGGCATCAGCCGTACGAAAAATAGAGCCGACATTATGGGCGCTGCGAATATTGTCGAGAATAACGATCATTATGGCCGGATAATAGCAATTTGCGCCTCGCTTTGACAATTAGCTATAAAAAAGTGTTTGCTTAAGGTAAGTTCCTTGGAAAAATTTAATATAAGGAGGCGAGTCAGAATGATAAGCATAAACGATGTAGAAAAGGAGCTATATACTCCCGAGGAAAAAGCGCAGTTCATCAAAAAAACCGCACTGGCAATGCTAAAGAGCCAAAAGATGAATGTCCGCTTCATAAGAAACGGAGCGATTGTTGAAATCTCGTATGAAGAAGAGGGAAAGAATGATTTTTGGATATTAACCAAGAAAGATGAATTTATCCAAAACTTTCATTTTCTTGAAAGAAAAGGTCAATATGCTCTCGTTCATATGGCAAAAGAAAACGGGAGATATAAGAAAGTTTCTTTTATTTATATGGGAGAAGAGGCGCTAAACAAAGCAATAGATATATTAAACCAATCAGACGCCTCCAACTATTAATAAACCCGATGTGCTAAAAAAAGCGTCGGGTTTTTTATTTTCTTGACATATATATTAAGACTATGTTTTTATGTCCCTTCGTCTTTAAAAATTGAATAAACAAAGGAGGCAGCTTATGCAACTAAACGCACTTAGAAAAAACAGCGAAGAAATGTCAGAAATGGAAAAGAAATTGGCAGCGATAATAACTAATTTAAACTCCCTTATTGATTCTCCAAGCGGGTATTATCATCCGCCGTCGGGATCAACGATGAAAATATCAAAAACAGAAAAAGGGATAAAAATAGAATTGCCGCTTACAGGCACGTGTTTTACGCAGATTTTTGTGATAGGAAAAAATAAAGATGAAGATATAGACGTGCTTTGGCTTGTTAAAGCGCGATTATATAGCAATGATCCGGTGACCAAATTAATAGCCGCCGGCGAAGAGGCCTTCCAAAAATTTTGGGACATCTATCAAGAGTCCCGAATAGGAGCCATTATAAAATAATGGTCTTCCTTCCTTTTTAAACCCCCGCTACTGGTAGCGGGGGTTTTGTTTAACTATTTGGCAAAGGAATATTTATTTCAATTGTTGAATTTTCCGACATTAAGCCAAAATCATCGATGGCGCGGATAAGCGGGTTATAGATTTCTCCAGGATTTACGGATATTTTTTCTCCTGGAGCGGTTTGCTTCCAGGTTCCTCCATTATCATAGCTTATCTCGTATCTAATCAGTTTATCGGGAGTATCGGGATCAGTTGATTCTTCCCAAAAAATATAAAGCTTGGTTCCGTCTTTGATATTAAAGCCGATATTAGCAGGAGCGGAAGGCGGTTGATGCATCGGTACTTCACTTAACGATATATGTGTATTATCTTTTGCAACCAATATAAATTGCTTGTGACCCTCTGATTCTGGAGTGCCCTGCGGATAAGTGCGATAAAAAGCATAATAACCGACAGTGAAATAGTCGCCTTCCGATACCGGCCTATTAATAGGAATAGCTACCATATTGTCGCCGTCTTCCAAATAAGGTGAATGTTTAAGCGCTTTTCTGTACGGAGCTCCATAAATAGAGGTATTGTGTTTATCGCTAAAAATAAGGGATTTTCTGCACTCATAAGAAACATCCTCTCCTTGATAACAAACCTCGGCAACGCTATCGGAATATTTATTGTCAGGCTTATCAAAAATAAGGAAGGGGTCATCCGGTACATCCATATTCTTGTAAAAAACCAGTATTTTGTAATTGGGATGTGGCGACTCTCCGTATGGAAGAGCTAAGCCGATATCTCGAGGAATAAAAGGATATTCATTCCAGGAAAATTCAATGATGTTTCTCTCTTTTTCTTCTCCATTAACATCTAATTTTGTTGCTGAATATAATTTAAAGTCATCTACAAGGCGAGGAGCGCTTATTGAAAAAGAAGCTTTTTCATTTGAAGACAATCCATCTCGATCGGCAATAGAGAAAGAAAAGTTTTTAGTTGATCCGAGCTCATACAGCTTTATGGATTTTTGCGCATCTGTGCCAGGCCCTGACCATACTATTTCTTCTAACTCATTTATATTTACCACGCCGTCAAAAGAGGGCCAAGAAAAGTCAGCGGCAATTTTATCTGCATTATATAAAGCAGAAACACTTGAAGAAGAAAATGGCCAGACAGGCGGATCTCTTGGTTCAAGAAGGCTATCTGTATTTTGAGGACTAGGATCTTGGCGAATATTCCAAACAACCTGATCATCAGCATTACACCCGTTACCCGAAAATTCCCAGTCATTTTGCGCTTTAAAACAAACTCCTTCGGAAAAAGCTTTTCGTTCCCAACTATTTCCCATTTCAATTTCTGAATATTCGGTAACTATTATCGGTTCGTCCTTGTAATTATAAAAAACAATAATATCTCCATTATTAGCGAGAAAATTAGTATCTTGCGAATAATAAACATCAGGCGTTTTGGAACCGGAATATTGCTGGCTGGCTATAAGAAAAAACCCTTTAGGAGCAATTGATAACCCCTTAAACCCTTCACTGCCAGCACTCACAAGGTTGGAAGTCTGCCCGGAAAGGGTAGCTTTCTTCTTAAGTGACCAGCCATCTAAAGAGATTTCTAATGAGGTCGGGTTATACAGCTCTATAAATTCGTCATTAACGTTTTCGGCTGTTCCAGGCATTATTTCGCTAATAACCAGCTTGGCTGATTCAGAACCCCAAGATGATCCGCTGCCGCCATCGTCTTCTTCGTTTTCTTCGCCATTATTTTCATCTCCATTATTATTTCCATCACCGCTTGTATCTTCTGAATTCTCCATTCCGGGAGTACCCATAATTTCAGCGCTTGGTCCAGAGTAAGAATGCCACGAGTCGTCACTACTTCTTTCTGCAGTTTTATAGTCAGGCGATGCAGAGCCTCCGAAATTGTTCCAGCTACTTCCAGTATCTTTTATTTCATCTACTAAAACACAATCTTCTCCGAAAAGCCTTAATGTTTCATCTGAATTGTTTATCGCTCCAGTGAAGAAAATATCAGCTTCTTTGCCAGGGATAAAATTCTCTTCGCCTCTAAGCATTAAATAATAACTGCCGGCTTTTATAGCTTCTCCTTCCGGAAAATCAATTTTTATATTTTCAGCTTTATCGAGTAATTGCCAGCCAGATATGTCTATATCCGTATCAGTTGTATTGTATAACTCTATCCACTCATTAGTAGAAGATATTTTATCCCCCGCCCAAGCGACTTCGTTTATAACTACTTCTTTTGAAGGCGCGCTTAAGCCTGTTTGAGAACAGACCGGAATAGATGTTTTTCCGCTCGATGAACTCCCCGGATTGTAATGGACTGTTTGTGATTTCGAATCATTATTTGAGATTGCTTCTCCTTTTGAATTTTTTTGTTTGGGCGTACCGTCTACAAGCTCTGAAGTGTGCCAATCTGCAAGGTTTTCACTCCTTTCCATAGTTTTTCTTTTTGAAGAATCGCCTGCCGGCCAAGACGGGTCAGCAAGGACTTCGTCTTCAACCAGGCATTGCGGGTTTAAAAGCCTTAAGCCTTCATTAGAGTTAGATAAAGTCCCGGAATAAATCATATCCGCTTTAACTCCAGGAACAGATTCATCATCACTGCGTTCAAAAAGATAAAATCCGTTTGCAGGAATAATTGTGTTGTTTGGAATAACAGTTTTTATCTGTTCTTTTTGGTCTATAAGCCACCAACCGGAAATATCGACTTCAGATGAAGATATGTTCCTTAACTCTATCCATTCATCGCTTGCGCTCCCCGCTGAACCCATCCAAGCAACTTCGTTTATAACCACCTTTTGCGTTAATTGGGATGTACCTTCACTTAAGAAAAAGCACTCTTTAGGGAGTTGTATGGAAAATTCTTCATTATTCTCTTTGTTTTTATCATTTTCTTCATCGCCTGGATTTTCTTTTTTCGGTTTATCTGCAAGAATGGTTTTTGCAGGCTCTTTTTGGCCCGCGGGAATAACTTGGTACTTAACTTTATCCGTAGTAAATCCGGTTGAAATGTCTTTTGCCCAATAGTAGTGAAGTCCGGTTTCAGCTGACCAATGAATAGTATATTCATGATTGAATTGGCCATTTTCGTCAGATAGAACTTTTACCGATACCTCTTTGCCGGACGGAAGAGAAAAGAAAAGATCGATGTTAGCTTTTGGAGTAAAGCCAGAGCCGCTTTCTATTATTGTCTCTCCCAGCTTAACCGATGTTTTATCGACAAAAACAAAAGGTTTGGCTTCGTTTTCTTCTTTTAATTTTTCTTGTGATAAGGGAATTTCGTCAATTACTTCTTCGCGAGATTGGTTAAACATATCGGTAAAGGCTTGTCCGGCTTTTGAGAAAAAATCCCCAACGGCCTCAACAGCTTTGCCAATAAAACTTTTATCTTCTTTGTTAAATTCCGGATCATCTTTTAATCTTTCTGCTTCTTTAAAGAAAAGATCTATCGTTGCTGCGCTATATGTGACGGCTTTTGTGGAAAGGCGGGTCCAGTAATCTTGCATAATAATATCCCCTCC
>JALOAR010000015.1 GCA_023228665.1 Candidatus Colwelliibacteriota bacterium
GCTCTGATCTTTCCTTATGGAACGATATATACGGACTTGTCGGCTGTTGGGATTTTGATGAAGAAAATGAAAGTATTGCCTACGACAATAGCGGAAATAATAATCACGCAATAATAAGCGAATCAACTTATGTAACCGATACGCCTTCCGATAGCGGGCTTGCTATGAAATTCAATGGATTAGGCGATAAAATAGATTTAAATTATTCGCCAGTATTTAATATAAGGGAAGGCATAACTCTGTCTTCTTGGATAAAAAGATTAACTGATTTTAACCAAGCTGCAGACGTGCATGTTTTATCTAGACCGCCGTCTTGGTATTTTTACGATTCATATAATTCAGGCAATATTCGAGGAGAAATTTTAATAGACGGAGTTAGAATGGGATCAAGGCTTGTAAATTTGCCTTTTGATGGAAACTGGTATCTTATAACCTATACATACGATAGTGATAGCCAATTATCAAAGATATATAAAAACGGCGAGCTTGTAAGCAGCATCCAATTATCTGGTTTGCCAAATTATTTAATTAATTCTTCAACTGAAGATTTTGTATCAATCGGAAGGACCTCGTCTGGCAGAAGTATGATATTCGATGATCTTAGAATTTATGATCGCGCTCTTTCTGATTCTGAAATATCAGCTATTTATAACGCCGGGAAATAAGGATAGGCTCCTTAAAACCCAAGTTTCATGTTTTTTAGTTTCACGATTATAATTAAATGCAATGAGTCTTTTAATTAAAGGTGGCGATGTTGTTGACGGTTTCGGAAATTCTCCTAAAAAAAACGATATTCTCTTAATAGGGGAAAAGATTGCAGCTATAGGAGATTTGGCATCATATAAAGCAGATGAAGTAATTCTTGCTCCAGGCAGTTTTGTTTGCCCCGGATTTATCGATATAAGCTCAACTTCAGACACTAACCTTTCCTTATTCAAAGAACCAAAACAAGCCGACTTTCTTAAAGACGGCGTTACTACGATTATTTGTGGATCAAAAGGGGAGTCTCTTGCTCCTATTATGTACGCAGACCAAGCACCTCCCACAAATACCTGCTGGACCACTGTCAGCGAGTACCTTGATGCCGTGGCTTCAATAAAACCGGGAATAAATTTTGCTACTTTTGCCGGATATAGCTCAATAAGAAAATCTATAGTTTCAAAGCCTAGAAACATTGGCCAAAAAGAGGTAAGTGTTTTATCGCATCTTTTAAGCCAATGCTTGGACGAGGGAGCTATCGGTATATCCGTAAGCGATAAAGGATTTGCAGAATTCGATGCTTCCGAAGAGGAAATATCCGCAGTTATCGACATTATTAAAAAGTCTAAAAAAGCTCTTTTTACTTCGCTTATAACTGAAGCAAAAGTATCCAAACAAGCAGATGAGGCAATTCACTTTGCTGAAAATGAAGTAAAAGTAATAATCGGCGAACTTAATAAAAATCTTAAAAGCGCTTTAGCCTTTAACAAGCTTGCTGAAGCAATAGAAAGCAAGGCTCCTAAAGCCGAATTTTCTTTTGCTGTATTTCCTTTTCCTTATTATCAATTCGAAGCTTCCGAGCTCTTTCCTTCCTCAATTGATTTAAAAAATAAAAAAACCGCCATAGAAAGCCTTAAAAAAAAGAGAGTATTATCATTGTTTTCCAAAAAAGCTTCTGAACTCGATGCTGAAAATACCTTTGTTTGGAATATGCCTGCAAACAAAAAAGAGAGTTTTATAATAGGAAAATCCATTGCCGACTTTGCTAAAAATAGAGGAATAAAACCTGCAGAAGCATTGATGCGCATGATAGATATCGCTGGAATAGACATCTCTTTTATTACTAAAATATCTAACGATTCTATAATAGAAAAATTAATAGCTCATCCAAAAAGCATTGTCGGCAGTTCTATGTGGAGTCCCTCTTCCGACCTCTCCGATATCCACTATAAGCTATCTTCTCCCTTTACTGAATTTATCAAAAGATCAGATTATCTTGGCTTATCCATTGAATCCACTATAAAAAAACTTTGCGCTCCCGCACGTATACTTAATCTTGGAAAAACAGGATTAATTAAAGAAGGTTATTCCGCTGATATTACTATTATTAAAGACGGCGTTCCGGAAAAAACAATAATTAAAGGAGGTCTTTCCGCTAAAAAAGAAAAACTCACCGAAAATCGCAAAGGAAAAGTAATTCGCAAATAAAATGCTTGCTATTAAGAAAAAAGCCGACGTAATTATCATCGCTGTTTGCGCCGCCCTTTTAGTGCTCGGGCTGGCAGTGCTTGCAAGCGCTTCTTCGTATCTTGGAGAAGCTAAGTTCGGTGATGCCTACTACTTCATAAAACACCAATTCATATTCGGATTTGGTATCGGCTTATTCGCTTTTTTTGCAACTTTGCTTGTACCTCTCAAATTTCTTAAAAAATATTCTTTTATACTTCTTCTAATAAATATTGTCGGCTTAATACTTGTTTTTTCTCCGCTTGGCGGAGGCTTTGGAACATCGAATAGATGGTTGGATATTGCCGGATTTCCTTTTCAGCCGTCAGAAGTCCTTAAATTCACTTTCATTGTATATATATCGGCATGGCTGACATCGAAAGGAAGAGATAGAAAAAAAGACCTCTCTGAAGGGCTTATACCCTTTATGATTATTTGTGCAATTATCGGCGGACTGCTTCTTGCCCAGCCATCAACTAGTATTTTAGTAATAATAATGGTTTCGGCTCTAATTATTTATTTTGTGAGCGGAATGAAACTGTCATTCATAGCTTTTATGGGTATAGCGGGAGTCATATTAATCGCTCTTGTTACTATATTTAGTCCATACAGAATGTCTAGAATAACTTCTTTTCTTAATCCAAGTGCAGATATCCGCGACTCCGGATATCACCTCAATCAATCGCTTATTACTATAGGATCCGGAGGCCTTACGGGAGTAGGGTACGGAAAATCAACCCTTAAAATATCATCCTTGCCAGAGCCAATTGGCGACTCTATTTTTGCCGTCATTGCCGAAGAATTTGGGTTTATAGGCGCAAGCTTCTTTATTTTTCTTTATTTTTTGCTTATTTACGCTGGATTTATTGGAAGTTTAAAAACTCATTCTGACTTCGGTAAGTTGCTACTTGTAGGGTTTTCGTCCATAATCGGGCTTCAAGCATTTACCCATATAGCCTCAATATCCGGCATTATACCTATGACCGGAATACCATTGCCGTTTATCAGTTACGGCGGTACGGCTCTCGTTACTTTTATGGCAATTGCCGGACTTATGGTAAATGCTTTAAGAAATGGCTAAAAAAAGAAAAATAAGAATAATGCTTGCTGGTGGCGGATCCGCCGGCCATCTCAACCCGCTTCTCGCGGTGTATTCGGCAATAAAAGAAATCAAAGAGGAAAAATCTTTAAAAATAAAAGTTACTTATATAGGAAACCCTGGCAGATATGCAAAAAAATTCAAAGAAGAAGGCATTCCTGTCAAAACCATTCTCCCAAGCAAATTAAGAAGGTATTTTTCATTCAAAAACTTATTTGAATTTCCTAAATTTTTTGTAAGTTTTTTGCAATCCTTATGGCATATATTCTGGGAAATGCCAGACATATTAATGTCAAAAGGAGGTCCCGGCAGTTTAGCTCCGGTTATTGCCGCGAGATTCTTCTTTATACCGGTCGTAATCCACGAATCAGACGCCATACCAAGCATAACTACAAAAATTTCTTCCTTTTTCTCTAAGAAAATATTCCTTTCCTTTGAAGACGCCAAAAAAGAACTTTCTTCAAGCAAGCAAAAAAGGTGCGAATTTGTCGGAAATCCCTTAAGAAAATCTCTTCTTGAAAATTTGCCGGAAAAAAGAGAAGCTAAAATAAAACTTGGTTTTAATCCTGATAAATTATTAATGGTTATAATGGGCGGATCCCAGGGATCTCAAAGGATTAATAATCTTATTACCGCCTCTCTGCTCGACCTGCTAAAACTCGATGTGCAAGTATTCCACCAGACTGGAGTCAATCTCTTTAATGAAGTTAGCGGCGTAGTGGGCCATTATTTTGACAGTTTAGAAGAAATGAAAGAATCCGGTTACCGGATAACTGATTTTTTTGACAACAATATTAAAAACGTCCTTGCTGCCGCTGATATAATCGTTTCAAGAGCAGGCTCTTCAATATTTGAATTCGCCGCTTTGGGAAAGCCGTCTATACTTATACCTCTTCCTGAATCAGCGCAAAACCACCAGCTCAAAAACGCCTTAAGCTATGAACGTTCCGGCAGTTGCATAGTATTGGAAGAAGACCAAATAAGCATTCCATTATTTGTGGAAACTGTCGAACATATAATATCCGAGCCTGGAATGCTAGATAGAATGTCATCTGCCGCAAGAGAATTTTCTAAACCTGACGCAGCTATAAAAATAGCCGAAAAATTGATAAAATTAGCCAATGGTTAGAGTAAGACTCGCCCCATCTCCAACCGGAATGATGCACATCGGCACCGCTCGTGCCGCTCTTTTTGTATGGATCTTTGCTAAACAAAATAATGGTAAATTTATTTTAAGAATAGAAGATACTGATAAAGAACGCTCTAAAAAAGAATATGAAGACAGTATTACAACCGGGCTTAAAAAGCTTGGTTTAGAATGGGACGAATTTTACAGGCAGAGCGAACGAACAGAAATATATAAAAAATACCTAAAAACTTTAGTTGAAGAAGGTAAAGCATACCCCTGTTTCTGCTCCAAAGAAGATATTGATAAAGAAAGAAAACAGGCTGAAAAAGAAAAAAAAGCTTATATCTATTCTGGAAAATGTTCTAATCTTTCCAAAGAAATTGTAGCCCAAAAAATAGAAGCGGGAGAGGATTATGTTATTCGCTTTCGCATGCCAAAAGAAAAAATAAATTTTAACGATATGGTTCGAGGAGATATAAGCTACGACGCTTCCCTGATAGGGGACATAGTTATAGCTAAAAGCTACGATGAGCCTCTTTATAATTTTGTTGTAGTTATCGATGACGCCCTTATGGAAATAAGCCATATAATCCGCGGAGAAGACCATATATCAAATACTCCTAAGCAAATAGCTATTTTACGGTCTCTCGGCTTTAAAGAGCCGATATACGCGCACTTGCCTTTAATCCTTAACAAAGACCGAAGCAAAATGTCTAAAAGGGGAGGAGACGTCGCTTTGGTAGATTTCCTGGAAAAAGGATATCTGCCAGAAGCAATAATTAATTTTCTCGCTTTGCTCTCCTGGCACCCTAAAGATAATCAGGAAATATTTTCCATAAACGATTTAATTAGCGAATTCAGTATGGACCGCGTACAAAAAGGAGGTTCGATTTTTGATTATGAAAAGCTTGATTGGATAAACAAAAAATATATATCCGAAATTATTCCTCTTAAAGAATTAGTTAAAAGGGGACAATCTTTTATTAAGCAAGAATGGAAGCTGACTCCTGAAATAATGAGTGCCGTCCGAGAAAGATTGGTTAATTTAGCTGACCTCGAAGAATCCGTCAGTTTTTTCTTTACTGAACCGGATTATTCAGCAGATAGCCTTTTTTGGAAAGGAAAAAAAGGAAACACAAAAAATAATCTCTTATCAATAATAGATATTATTTCCGATATTGAAGAAGAAAAATTTAATAAGGAAAATATAGAAAAGGCTGTTATGGCTATAATCCCCAAAGACAAAAAAGGGGAATACTTATGGCCTTTAAGATTTTCCTTATCCGGAAAAAAGAATTCGCCTGGTCCTTTTGAAATAATGGAAGGTCTCGGAAAAGAAAAATCTATTTTCCGAATAAATAAGGCGATAGATAAAATAAGCTAAAACCCAAAATGACTATTAAAAAGATAGTTAAAATAATCTTTTTCATTATGGCGGTTACCACTCTTGTAGCCGGCCCTTTGATTGCTTTTGCTGAAGAAGGAGGAGAGCTTAAATCCCGTATTGAAGAAAAAAGTAAGGAGCTTGAGATTATTAATAGCCAGATACAGGAAACGCAAAGCAAGTTGGAACATATAAGCTCTCAAAGCCAATCGCTTTCAAAAGAAATAAAAAGCACTGACTATTCCATCCAAAACCTTGAGCTTAATATCCGCTCAAGCGAAATAAACATAGATAAGCTCGGATTAGAGTTAGAAAACCTGGGTATAAAATTATCCGATACTGAAAACCTTATTAAAGAAAAAAAGAAAGATATAGCCCTGATCATAAGGGAGATAAACCAGAAGGAAAAAGCCGGCGTGTTAGAAACGCTTCTTTCAAGCCAAAGTTTGGCAGATAGCGTTTCAGAACTAAGCGGACTGGAACAGCTGCAAAAATCCCTTTCTGAAGAAATATCCTCTCTTAGAAATTTATCAAATCTTTTAAACGACAACATTCAAGAAAGCGCCGTTAAAAAATCTTCTCTTGAAAACGAAAAACTTAATCTTAAAAGCCGCAAAGTGATAGTAGAAGACCAAAAGGAATATAAAGAAACCCTCCTTGAAGAAACTAAAAACAAAGAATCAGTATATCAGCAACAGCTTTCCGCTCTTGAAAAAAAGCAAAAAGAAATCAGCGGAGAAATAGAAGAGCTTGAAGAAAAATTAAGAGGGGATTATGACACCAACCTTCTGCCTACCAAAGGAACATCCGTTCTTTTAGTTCCCGTTCCAAACGGATCGATAATGACCCAAGCTTACGGCAGAACAGAATTTGCCAGAACAGCTTATAAAACTGGTTTTCATAACGGCATCGATTGGGGAGTGCCAACCGGAACTGTTATTAAAGCTGCAGCAAACGGCAAAGTTATCGCCGCTGGAGATAATGGACGGTACCAATATGGAAAATATGTCCTTATTGAACATAACAATAATCTTGTCACCATATACGCGCACCTTTCTCGCCATGCAGTTTCCAAAGGCCAAACTGTTTCAGCAGGGGATATAATCGGATATTCCGGTAGTACCGGCTACTCTACAGGGCCTCATTTGCACTTTGGAGTTTACTCCGAACCGTCCTACTGTCGAGAAACAAGAGTAAGCAGCCAATGCGTCCAGCTTAAGAGCTTCGGTGCCGCCGGATTAGTGCCAGTTGGAGTAACTATTAATCCCGCTGACTACTTCTAGTTCACGAGTTGGATTTTGTTAGTTGTAAGTTTATTATTAATCTATGGATACAACCGGAGCCATACAAAAGGTAATCGAAGCTTTTAAAGACGCCGGGCAATATATTATTCCCGCCGTTAAAGCTTTGTTAAATGTTTTTGCTCTCATCTTTGAAACTCTCGCCAACCTTATAAGAGATGGGTTAGGGAAGATGTAGAAAGCGATCTGCTTCAATAAATATATACTGTCGCATAATACACCTTTTGCGACACATATATCTTTCTAAATACAGATAGATACTCCCCTTATGGATTTTAAAAGATTCGAAGCCCGTTAATTATTTTGTGTAAAATTATTTTTTCGATAATCGATATAAAATCATTAATCCCCGAACTCGTTCCGTATCTGAAATAATAAAGTCTTAAACTTTATCGATACATACTAAAAATGCATACTCCCCCGAAAATCAAAAAAATAGCCCCGAATACCGGTCGTAACCAGGTTCACTTCATAGGTATAGGCGGTATAGGCACGAGCTCCTTGGCCCGTTATTTTTTGGCTCAAAATTGGCTTGTAACGGGTTCTGACGCAGTAAATAGTGTAATCACCCAAGAATTAGCCAAAGACGGTATAGAGGTTAAAATTGGTCATAAAAAGAGCAATTTGCCTAAAAATGCCCATTTAGTAATTCATACAGCCGCTATGCCAGCCGACAACCCGGAATTTAAGCTAGCCGAAAAGCTTGGAATTAAAATCCAAACCTATCCGCAGGCTCTCGGCGAACTGACTAAAAAATATAAGACCATTGCCATAGCCGGCAGCCACGGCAAAAGTTCTACGACCGCTATGGTCGCCACGATACTTATAAAGGCAAAGATGGACCCGACGGTCATTATCGGAACCAAGATAAACGGCTGGAATTTCCGTGCAGGCAAGAGTGAATATCTTGTTATAGAAGCTGATGAATACAAAGGCGCTTTTTGGAACTATTATCCGTATGCCGCGATAGTTACAAATATAGATCTTGAACATGTTGATTTCTATAAAAATCTTACAGCCGTCAAAAATTCATTTGTTAAATTTCTTAACCATATTCCAAAAAACGGCTATATGGTATTGAACGGCGATAATGAAAATATAAGCTCCATAATCCCCCGCCTAAAAAAGGGGAGCATAATCACCTTTGGAGATGATGATAAAAAAACGATAGATATGATTAAAAAAATCATTAAAGTTCCCGGTCGCCACAATATTATGAACGCCCTCGCCGCCTTTAAGCTCTCCAAAGCCCTCGGTATTGAAGAAGAAATAATACTTAAAGCTCTATCCTCTTATAAGGGCGTCTGGCGCAGAATCGAATATAAGGGCAATACCCCTGAAGGCTATAAAGTCTTTGATGACTATGGCCACCACCCAACCGAAATTAAAGCAACCTTGCAAGCAATTTATGAAAAATTCCCGAAAAAAAATATCGTCTGCGTATTTCAGCCGCACCAGCAAAAACGCCTAGTTGCCCTTTATAAAGATTTTACAACTTCGTTCGCTGATGCCGACTACATCCTAATCCCCAATGTCTATAACCCAAAAGGCAGAGATGAACTGTCGCATAATATTAACTCCGAATCTTTAGCTAAAGATATCAATAAATCCCTTTCTACCCCTTCTTCTGTCATTACCACTACTACCTCTGTCATTCCCGCTACCTCTGTCATTACCACTACTACCTCTGTCATTCCCGCGAAAGCGGGAATCCAGAATTTTCCCCGAGCCAAATATATCGGTTCTCTGAAAAATATTCCCAAAGAAATAAAAAAACTCCCTCTCAAAAAAGGCGATATCATCGTTATGATGGGCGCCGGAGACATAGCCGAAATAACACCTTCTCTTCTTAAATAAAATTCCATGTCCCCTTCTCTGTCATTTTTTCCCGTCATTCCCTCGAAAGAGGGAATCCAGACCCGCATTTAATCCTCATTTAAAATTTAATAGAAACTTGCCTCGCCGGTTAGGCGGGTTATAAATTGAAAATTTCCCCCGCATTCCTTTTGGTATTTGTCATTTGGATTTTGAAATTTATTATTATTACATGGTTTACATTAATGAATACGGCCTAAAAGGAAAAAGCTTTTATTGGGAAAAGGCCGACGAATACGACATAACCAAAGATGAGCTCCGAAATATCGGCATAGACAGCAACCGTATATCAGTCCACGAAGACCTTATCGCTCCCCTACTAAAAGCAAACGAACAATTTAAAAAATTAGGTTTCGAAATTTATATTAAAGACGGCTACCGTTCAAAAGACTTATACAATCTTGTTTACAAAAAGAGGGTTAAAAAATACGGCGCAGAATCAGTTAATAAATTATTGAATGTAAAAACAATGCCCCACTCTACCGGAAAGTGCGTAGATGTATCACTTTTAGATATTAAAACCGGCAAAGAACTTAAGTTTAAAGATAGAAAAGACGGTCCAAACGCCCTCTTTGCAGATTTTTATAAAAACAAAAAGGATGCCCAAAGCCTTAAGTGCCAAAAGAATCAGGCCCTCTTAGCAGATATTATGAAAAACTGCGGATTTAAGTTTGGAAGTTTGAAGGAATATTTTCATTTTGAATATGATTCACAATATTTTTTAAATCCTTAATTTTTTTCTTAACATATGTGAATCAGCAAATTTGCAATACCCTTTCCATGACGCATCAGCATCTCTTAAGCGATTTTTTTCTAACTTCCCGTTCCTTATCATTGCTCTATACTTCCTTCTCTTCTTCATAAATCTTTTAACTGTATCTTTTCTCAAATACCTTTTTCCGTTTTTTAATACATATCCCAAGAAATCAACACCCTTGTCTATTGGAAAAACTTCAGCCTTCTTAGGATGTAAAGTTAATTTCAATTCATCCCATAAAAAAACTCTTATTTCTTCTTTGATCTTATGTAAATGCTTTTTATCTGTATCTAATATTAAAAAATCATCCATATAGCGAATATAATATTTTTTTCTCAATACACGCTTGACATATTGGTCCAACTCATTCAAATAAACATTAGCAAATAATTGACTTGTTAAATTACCTATTGGTATTCCCTTTGGATTACTTTTTATAATCTCCCAGATTAAGCATAAAACATCCTTGTCTCTTATTTTTCTTCTTAAAATCTGAAAAAGAATGTTTTTATCTATACTCGCAAAATATTTGGAAACATCGCATTTTAAGCAATAGATCCTATGAGCCGGCGAAGCCGGCTCTCTCTCTCTCTCTCTCTCTCTCTCTCTCTCTCGTGCTCTATTTCACGTATCGATCTTATAAACCTCTCTAGTCTTTTTACCGCCACATGAGTTCCCTTTCCTCTTCGACAGGCATAAGAATCATATATAAAAGTTCTATCCAATATCGGCTCTATTATATTGCACAGCGCGTGATGAACCACCCTGTCCCTGAACGGAGCGGCCTTAATGTGCCTCTTCTTCGAATCAGCAACGACAAATTCACGATATGGTCCGTGTTTGTACGTTCCGTTTTTCAGATCATCTTTTATTTGCCACAGATTACTTTCAAGATCATATCCGAATCTTAATATGGAACTGCGATACCGTTTGCATTGTCGAGCATCAAGATATGCTTGGTGAATATTCGGATAATCAATTATCTGTTTATATAAACTTTCTGACATGATATTAATAAGCCGCTTAAATTTATCACCCATTAAGAATTTCCTTATTAATTTATTTTTTATAATGTTTCCCGCCTTAACTAAAGCGGGAAACATTATAAAACCCCTTAGCGCCTCTTCTTGGATGATATTAACAAGCCTTCGGCAAGGGATATATTTTCCCGCTCAGAAAACACGCGAGAAGGAATGAAAACCGTAGCTGTCTTGGCGCGGAAAAAACATCCGTAAACATTTCATTCAGGCCAAGCCCGAAGACCGCGTCTTCGAACAAATTTGTGTGGCAAATACCGGGCACATCGGAAACCGACATTGTTGTTCGACGTCGTGCCTGACCAATTCAAGTTCAGCGCAAACGCGCCTGCATTCGAGCCATTGTTCCAATTGCCGCCGCGTAGGAAAACGCGCACATTTTCTCGTCCTCACCCCTACCCTGCCTGCTTACACAAGGCAGATACATTATAACCCGACTACTGCTTTTGATTAAGGCATTTATTTATCCACCCCGAAAGCATTCTTCCTATTTCATTCAGTTTGTCCGCGATTATTTCATATTGTCTTATGCTCAAAAATTCCAGGTCTTTGGACAACCTGACAAGAGTTCTTAATTCATCCATCGCTATACTGATACTTCGAAGACCCGGAAGTTTATTCCTCTCCATATTGGTCGCGATTATTGATTCGATTATATCCAATATTTTATTTTCTATCCGTTGTCCCAGAACATGTCTTTGATTCTTCGGAAATTTCGCCAAGATCGGATGGATATATAGAAACAAATCATATGATTTTTGATAGATTATAAGATCTTGGATCATAAAAATTTCCTTTAAGACTTTTCTGTAATAAGCGCTTGACTTAAGAACACCCGCGTCTCGCCATTATTCCCACGTTACTTTAGATAAGATAGATAGCCCCGCCTCCGCCAGCTGGCGGACGGCGGG
>JALOAR010000016.1 GCA_023228665.1 Candidatus Colwelliibacteriota bacterium
CTTCTTAGGGGAGATACTATTGATACCAGGCTGGAAAAAGGAGAAAAAGCCAGGTGGATGGTTGTTGCCCGCTATTTTGCCAAGGACGATGAGTATGATTGGCGCTTATTCGAACCGCATATTAATCCCGAAGCGTTGCATTGGGAAAATGCAGAAAGAATGCTTGAAAAGCTGCCTATAGATCTTTCTTTTTGGAAAGATCTTAACTGGGTTGGCGATAATTTTAAGACAAGCTCTGGCGTAGATATTATTGTCAGCTTTAATCTTGTCGATACAGTTATGTCCTTAGTAAAGAGCAAGGAAATGATTAAATATCTTTATCATTACCAGGAAGCTTTATGGAACAAAATATTCTCTGAATATGCCGGAGAAAAAAAGCTGGAGGAAATGATGAAAGGCCATATTTTAGACGGGTGGTTTGAAATCTAAATGAGAATGCCGTTGCTATACAAATTCATAAAAGAAGCCGAAGATAAGCGCGTCGCTATCGGTCATTTTAATTTTTCTGATATAGCGGGACTGAAAGGAATAATATCTGCTACCCGTTCAGTGTCAGACGAATTTCATTTAAATCTTCCGGTATGTCTTGGCACGTCCGAAGGCGAATCTGGATACCTGGGCGTTCGCGTTGCCTCAAGCGTAGTGCGCGAGTTTAAAAGAGGCGATACGCCGGTATTTTTAAATGGCGATCATATTCATTCTCTGGAAAAACTAAAAGAAATGGTTGAGGCAGGTTATGATTCTGCGGTGTTTGATGTTTCTAAGCTTCCTTTCAGCCAAAATATAGAATTAACCCGAGAAGCTGTTAAGCTCGCCAAATCTATAAATCCCGATTTTCTTATAGAAGGGGAGATTAGTTATGTCGGGGGGTCTTCTAAATTGCTTGAGGATTTTCCTGAAGATGCCCGCATAGTACCGGAATCTCTTACTTCTCCCGAAGATGCTAAAAAATTTGTAGACGAAACAGGCGTTGACCTTATTGCTCCCGCTATAGGAAGCATTCACGGAATTTTAAAGCATATGCCTAATCCGCGAATAGACTTTAACCGCATTAAGGCTATTAAAAAAGCGACTCCTGCCCCTATTGTTCTTCATGGAGGGTCAGGTCTTCGAGATGAAGATTTTGTCCAGGCGATATATGCCGGCGTTTCCATAGTGCATATAAATACGGAAATACGCCTTGCTTGGAGAAGAGGAATTGAGTCTGCCCTTAAGGCTGATGAAGACGAAGTTGCGCCTTATAAAATATTTCCTAAAGCAGAAGATGCTGTTCGGCAAATAGTCGCCGAAAGATTGAAATTATTCAATAAACTGATATAATTCAAGCCGAAATTAAAAGCCGGTTAACCGGTAAAAACAAGAAATTATGCCAAATCTTAACGCAGAAATAAGAGAATTATCCGCCAAACCGGCAGTTTTACGAGAATCTGGCTTTATTCCAGCCGAAATATACGGCAAGGAAGCTAAAAATATCCATATAAGCCTTCCTATAAAGGAGTTTTTAAAGGTATTTAAAGAAGCTGGGGAAAATACGATTATCAACCTTAAAGCTGGCGACAATACTCATTCCGTCCTCGTTCATGACTACCAGGTAGATCCTGTTACTAGGGATTTTTTGTCAGTTGACTTTTTAGAAGTTAAAATGGATGAGAAGATCACTGCTCCTATTCCTCTTTCGTTTATCGGAGAATCTCCGGCCGTTGAGGAACAAGACGCGGTGCTCATCAAGTCAATGGATGAAATCGAGGTTGAGGCTTTGCCTGCCAATCTTCCGCATGAGATAGAAATAGACATATCTGTACTTAAAGAGCTTGATCAAAGCATTTATGTAAGAGATATTTCCGTTTCTGGAGACTATGAAATAGTCACTGATGCCGATAATGTTATCGCTACCGCCTCTACTCCCGAAGAAGAGGTTGAAGAAGAAGGACCTACCAGTATCGAGGATATAGTTACCGAAGGAGAAGAAAAAAGAGCGGAAGAAGTTAAGGAAGCAGAGACTGAATCTTAGGCCGAATAAAAAAGCCCAAACTTTTTATTAATGAAACTAAAACCAAAAGTTTTAGTAGATATATCTTCATTCCGGAAAAAGGATTCTTTTTCCGGTTTAGGTTCGCGTATAAATCTTTGGCAGCCTTCCGGGAATAAGGTTGCTTCATTTAAGGTTCCCGTAAGATTAGCCCTGCTTTTTGTCGGAGCTCTTCTTATTCTTTGTTTTAGCTCTGTATTTGCTCCTACTCTAGATCTTAACGCCCAAACTGTAAGCGACCCGGCGGAAAAAGCCGCTTTAGAAGCGGAGCTTGAGCAGTTAGAGTCGCAAATAGCTGAATATGAAAAAACAGTCCAGAGTTACAAGCAGCAAGGCTCTACTCTTAAAGGTGAAATAGATCGCCTTAATGCTCAAATAAACAAGCTTAATCTCCAAGTTCGCTCGATAACTATTAATCTTTCCAAACTTAATGATGAGATTATAACCACCTCGGAAAAGATCTCTTCCACTGAATCCGATATGGAGAAAAAGAAACAAAGAATCTCCTCTGCTGTTAGAGATATAGAAAGAAGCGAAAACCAAAATCTTTTAGAAATATTATTAGCTAATCCAACGCTGTCTGATTTTTTTGGCAACGTTAATAATATTCTGATCATTCAGAACAATCTTCAAGAAGCTCTCCGCGAACTTGAAGGCTTAAGGGAAGAATATTTAGATCAAAAAGAGCAGTTGGGCCTGCAAAAGACGGACACAGAACGCCTTAAGGAATATCAAGAATCGCAAATGAAAACAGTTGCTTCTCTTAAAGAAAATAAAAATGAGATATTAGAAGTTACTAAAGGCAGGGAAGCTGAATACCAAAAATTGCTTTCTGAAACCAAAAAAACCGCTTCTGAAATCAGAGCAAGACTTTATCGTATGGCAGGCGGAGGCGAGATGACTTTTGCTGAAGCTTACGATCTTGCAAAGTTTGCCGAACAGACTACTGGTATCAGAGCAGCCCTTTTGCTCGCGGTACTTGACCAGGAGTCAGCTCTCGGAAAAAATGTCGGCCAGTGCGATTATCAAACGGCCATGCATCCTAGAAGAGATATTCCTGCTTTTCTCGAAATAATAGCCGAACTTGGTATGGAGAGCGATCTTTCCGCAGGAAAGATTAAAGTTTCTTGTCCGATAGTGTCTGACGGCGCTTATGGCGGAGCGATGGGTCCTTCCCAGTTCATTCCCTCTACTTGGCTAATGTATAAAGACCGAGTTGCTGAAATAACCGGAGTAAGGCCGGCAAATCCCTGGAATAACAGAGACGCTTTTATTGCTACCGCTCTTTATCTTAAAGACGCTTATAATTCCTCTTCTTGCCAAAGTTATGGCTCGCAAAACAAGCATATTTTGCCGGAACAATATTTAAGAGAGCGCTGTGCAGCTGCCAGGTACTACGCCGGAGGCAGGTGGTACACTTACCGCTTTGCCTATGGCGAGCCGGTCCTTGACCGCGCTGCCGGCTTTGAAGCTGATATAGCGGTACTCGAAAGCGGACAGGCCCGCAGATAATTTATATTTTTAAAACCCCGAATATGATCCGGGGTTTTTGTTATCCACACAAGCGAATTATTTATATAAGCTACAATAAATAAAGAAAGCCTTTTAAATTAGTTTGTCTCGCAAAAAAATAAAAGCCATTATGGCGCTTAAAAGAAACCCGAAAAAAAGAAAAAGGAATAAAAACATTATCATTGTATCTGCGTTAATATTGCTAATTGCTGCGGTTGGTTTTTCATACTATTTTATTTTCGCTGGAAACAGGCTCGAAAGGCAAAAGCTTAATCTAACTGTTAAGACAATGTCTTTTTATAATAAGCTTGTCCAGCAAATAAATACTAATAAAAATTGGGCGGGTTTTATAGATGAATTTGCTACAGGCGACGCCAAAGAAGATTTATCTCGCGATGCAGTATTGCTTTTAGATAGCGCTAATCAAGGCGGGCAATATATTGTCAGGTTTGCATCCCCTTTAGACGTATCAATATATAATTTCAGCAAGGATAAGGCAGAAGTTTTAGTGGACTTTGAACTTGGAGAAAGGATAGTCGGCGATCCGGAAAAAATATCAATGATAAAGAAATTTATAACTTTTGAAAAAATTGATTCCGAATGGAAAATATCAGAAATAATGGATAGGTCAGATAATTTTGATAAAGCTGTCAAATAAAATGAGCTTCAAAAAATTCTTTATAATAACTTTTATTGCAGTTTCCTTTATTGCTATGCCGGCAACCGCTTTTGCCGACTATACTGATTACATCCCGGGAGTAGGAGTAATAAAAGTAAAATGGGGAGGAACAGATTCTAACGGTAATCCGATATTCAATATCGAAGACTCAAAAGGAAATTCAATAGCCTCTAATATAAGCGGTGAAATAAATAAAGACGGCCGGGGCGTACCTAGCTCATCGGCGCTCGCTGATATCAGCGAGCGCCGTATAAATGAAATACAGCCTCCATCTAATCGTCAAATAGGCGCTTCGGTACTTGATTCTTCTGAAAGGAGAGATATTCAATTCAGGGAAGCGCACCCTGAAGTTTCTGCCAATCAGCTGCTTATAGGTTATCCGTCTAATACCGGCAAGCCGATCCTTGCGCCGGATAACAACACAACTGCCCGCGAAGCGACAACAATCGCTTTAAGGACTGCTGGCGTAGCTCAAGGAAATGATGCTTGGGATATGACTGCTGGCTTAGATGACTCCGGCGATTTAGACGCTGGCACTGTAAATGCTATTCTCGACCAATATAATACGGGCTTGCGCGTGGTTGATGAAAATGGAGACGGAATAATTCAAAGAGGAGAAGTGTTTAATAGCATTCCGGCAAATCCTTCTCGATCAGAAGTTCCCGCTCCTAAACCGCAACCCTCGGATCCGACTCCTTCTAATCCTTCAGCCATTACTCCTTCTTGTTCTTTTTCTTCGTTAAGAAAAAATATCTTAGTCAACCAAGGCACATCTCTTGTATGGAGCTGCTCCAATGCGAATTCATGCTTTATTGATCAAGGAATTGGCAATGTTCCGACTTTCGGAGAAAAAGAAATCCTTCCGGAAATTACCACTACGTATACTCTTACTTGCCAAAACAGCGAAGCGACAAGGTCTTATAGCACTGTAGTTAATGTTTTTGAGGTCTCTATAGAAGAAATAAGCCCGCTTTAAAACAAAAAAAATAAAAACTTTATTTGGCACGAAGTTTTTTGTATCTGTCTCATAGGTTATTATTTAACTGATGTCCGCTGATATTAAACTAAAAAGAATTGCGTCACTTGCCCGCCAAAATTTTGTTAAACAAAACTTAGGTGGGTTTACTCTCAATGAGCTTCTTATTGTTATCGCTATTCTTGCGGTAATGGCAGGGGCGGTTGTGCTTGTCGTTAACCCCGGAGAACTGCTTGCTCAAGCGAGGGATTCAACAAGGGTTGGGGAATTGAATAGCCTTTCTTCCGCAATATCTCTTTATTCCAACTCGATAGTCGGGGGGTACAAAGGCGAGGATAATACTGTCTATATTTCCATTCCTGATACTTCTTCGACCTGCGCTAATTTAACTGATCTCCCCAGTCTCCCAGCCGGATGGTCTTATAATTGCGTTACTGAGGAAAACCTGCAAAACCCGGACGGAACAGGTTGGCTGCCTATTAATCTTAACGCTATGCCGGGAGGCTCTCCTTTTGAACAGGTACCGATAGATCCCAAAAACGAAGAAGCATTAACTACTTACTACGCGTATGTCTATGACAGCACGACAGGAAACTTTGCCTTAACCGCGCTCCTAGAGTCTGAAAAACAGGGCGTTGAGGCATATGAAGATGGAGGCAATGATCCCAGTAGGTTTGAGATTGGGAAAGGATTGTCCGTTTGGTCTGAGGCAACAGGAGTTGTGGGGTATTGGAAGCTGGATGAGGGAGAAGGAACTACTACTTCAGATTATTCAACTTACGGCAATGATGGTGTAATAAACGGGGCTTGGGCTGAAAACGGAAAAATTAATAAAGCTTTAGAATTTAATGGAAGCAGTAGCAATAATATAACAATCTCAAACGATACATCGCTTAATTTTGGTTCGGAAAGCTTTACAGTTATGGGTTGGGGTTTTTATAGAGATTACACTTATCCTCGATCAAGCTTTATGTTTAAAAAATCTATTCAATGCTATGCGACGGGAGTTTCAAATGCAGGTTTTGATATTGGTCATGGATACAAATCTACGGGAGCAGATATTTGCATTAGAGATATTAATAACGCCTATATTAGGACAACTCTTAACTTTAATTCAGGACAAAGACCTCCAGACCTTGAAGATGAATGGGCTCACTATGCTTTCGTGTTTAATAGAGAAGAGAGTAGAGTAATTGCTTATATTAATGGAGTTAGGCAATCAGATGAAGTTGATATTTCGGTTCTAACAGGAAGCATTAATAGTTCAGCTGGTATGACGATTGGAACTATGTATGGATGGCAAACGGACGGATTTATGGATGAGTTGCAGGCGTATAGTAGGGCTCTAACAGACAGCGAAATACGAGCTATTTACAACGCCACCAAATAAAAAACCGCCTTTCGGCGGTTTTTTATTTATTTCTTCTCTAGTTTTTGAAAGGCTTTTACTATCGGCCCCATTTCTCCTTCGAGTATTTTTTCGATATTGTGCCACTTTTTTCCTATGCGATGATCAGTAATACGGTCATTTGGGAAGTTGTAAGTTCTTATCTTCTCGGCTCTTTCGGCACCGCCTATCTGATCTCTGCGGAGCTTACCCATTTTCACTTGTTCTTCTTCAATCTGTCTTTCGTACAACTTAGAACGAATAATTTCCATAGCTGCTTCTTTGTTTGCCAATTGGCTCCTGCCGGCCTGGCTTGAAACTACTATGCCGCTCGGCTTGTGTAATATTCGAACAGCGGTTTCAACCTTGTTTACATTCTGCCCGCCGGGCCCGGAGGAGCGGAAAGTGCTCACTTCTAAATCGGAAGGACTAATATTAACTTCCTTTGCTTCTACCACCGGCATTATCGCTACTGAAGCGGTGGAGGTGTGTATTCTTCCAGCTCTTTCAGTAGATGGCACTCTTTGTACTCTATGTACTCCGGACTCTTGTTTTAACAGATTGTATATATCGTTGCCTTTAGGGTCGGTTATTTGGGCGATAAATGTTTTTACGCCTCCAGCGCTGCTTACGCTTGAATCAAGCGCAGAAAACTTCCAACCCTTAGATTCGGCAAAACGCTGATACATTCGGACTAGATCGGAAGCAAATATTGAAGCTTCGTCTCCGCCTGTCCCTGCTCTAACTTCTAAGATTATTTTATTCATAACTTATAATGGTCAAAATAAAACAAAATCAGGGTTTTATCAAATTAAATATAAGACAAACATTATAATTCATTTATAATGAATAAGAAGATTATCTAAATTAATTAGTTAAAAATTGCCTTCTTTTTCCAACCAAAAAAATATCTCCTCCTCCACCCAATTCCACTCTGCACCTTCCTTCACCCTCGTCGAGCTCCTCATAGCAATCGCCATCTCCGCCTTTGGCGGACCCGCCGGAGGCGGGCTCCCTTTGCGCCGCAAATCAACACCTTCTTTTACTTTAGTAGAGCTCTTGATAGTAATAGCCATCCTGGCTGTCCTCGCTGCAGCAGTAGTTATAGTCTTGAACCCGGCAGAGCTCTTGGCCCAAGCTCGAGACTCCCAGCGCATAACAGATATGAAGACTCTCAAAGACTCCATAGATATCTGGGTAGTGGACAATCCGAGTACTGCGATGGGTACTTCGCAGACGGTTTATGTTTCATTACCGGATACTTCTTTGACGTGCGCTAATATAACTAGCCTTCCCAGCCTGCCTTCGGGTTGGCAGTACCATTGCGTCACGGAAGCAAACCTCCAGAATACGGATGGCACAGGCTGGCTTCCTCTTAACCTCTCATCCATATACGGAGGAAGCCCCATACCTTATCTCCCTATAGATCCTTCAAATGAAGCTTCTTCAGGCAAATACTATACATATACTTCAGGAGGCTCATATGAACTGACTGCTCTTATGGAAGCCGAGAAAGAAAATGCCTCCGTCGCAGACGGAGGCTCTCTTCCCGGAGTCTATGAGCTTGGCACCCACATCGGCCTTACCCCTCCTACGAGAGACAAGGGTCTTGTCGGCTACTGGACCTTTGATGAAGGTTCTGGAACCACTGCTTATGATTCTTCCGGGAAGGGGAATGATGGGGTGTGGAGCGGGCCAAGCATTCATTACGCAACAGGGAAAACTGGTCCTTATTCAGCAATATTTAATGAATCGGAAAGCAATTACGTTGATTGTCCACCGAATGATTCCTTGGATTTTAGAGATACTTTTTCTTTGTCATTTTGGATTAAGGGATCTGTCGGAACTTCTAACTGGCCCCATTTTATAAGCAAGAGAGATGGGGAAAATTATATAGGCTGGCAAACTCAAATATATGGCCAAGGACCAGATATTTATTTAAGAATTGATACTTCGGCGATGACTAATCAGACGAGCGGAGTTTTAACAGTTTTAGATGAAACTTGGCATCACGCAGTTTTTGTTATTAATAATGGCAGTAAGGAATATTACCTGGATGGAGTTAAGAGACATTCCGGTTCCTTTAGTGTTGGCGGAGGAATGATTGCTCACTCAACACCTCTTCATTTTGGAGGCAGAATGATTGTTCAGTTAGATGACGTACGCCTCTTTAATCGTTCTCTTTCCCAAAAGGAAGTCTCTGCTATTTATGAAGGAACAAAATAAAAAACCGCCTCTCGGCGGCTTTTTATTTTGCGGCTTCCTTTGAATTACTCTTTTTTGTTCTTGGCTTCTTTGCTTTTTTCGGAGCAGTTTCCGCTTGAGCCCTTCTTGCTTTAAACTTCTCGACTCTTCCGGCAGTATCTATAAGCTTTTCGGTTCCCGTGTAAAACGGGTGGCACTTACTGCATATTTCAACCTCCATTTTTTCCTTAGTCGAGCCGGTTTTAATCGTATTGCCGCAAACGCAGGTGATGACTGCGTCTTTATGGTATTCAGGGTGTATATCCGACTTCATACGGCGGATTCTATCAGGAATATTAATTATTGACAAGCTCTCGTATGGTGCGTAATATTAGCACTGCCTACCAAAGGCGCTAGTACACTACAATTAAATATCAACCATAAAAAATTAAGAAAGTTAGAGAACTTTTTTAGTTGTCCAATGTTTATTCCAGTCAGATCGGGTACTACGCGGACTCTTACGGATACTTTTGTATCGGTGGCAGTCTACGTTGTATCAGTTCTTGGCTTTTTATTGAGAGTTTGATCCTGGCTCAGGATGAACGCTGGCGGCGTGGATAAGGCATGCAAGTCGAACGGTCTCCTTGATTGAAGGAGGTGCGGTGTTTACACCAAACCAACTGATATCTCTGGAGATAGTGGCGAACGAGCTAGTAACACCTTGGTACGTACCCGAAAGTTTGGTATAGCTCGCCGAAAGGCGGGGTAATCCCAAATAGTCCCTCTATCTACCGGATAGAAGGGTAAAGTCGCAAGACGCTTTCGGAGCGGCCTAGGTCCGATCAGTTTGTTGGTAAGGTAACGGCTTACCAAGACTATGACCGGTAGGGGGGCTGAGAGGCTGATCCCCAGCGACGGCACTGAGACACGGGCCGTACACCTACGGGTGGCAGCAGCCGAGAATATTCGACAATGGGCGAAAGCCTGATCGAGCGACGCCGCGTGCAGGAAGAAGGTCTTCGGATTGTAAACTGCTTTTCTACGGGAAGAATTTTGACGGTACCGTAGGAATAAGGAGCTGCTAACTACGTGCCAGCAGCCGCGGTAATACGTAGGCTCCAAGCGTTATCCGGATTTATTGGGCGTAAAGGGTGCGTAGGGGGTTTCGCGCGTCTCTTGTTAAATTTCACTGCTTAACGGTGGAGCTGCAGGGGATACGGCGAAGCTAGAGGATGCGAGAGGTCTGTGGAACTCAAGGTGTAGGGGTGAAATCCGTTGATATCTTGAGGAACACCAAAGGCGAAGGCAACAGACTGGCGCATTTCTGACCCTGAAGCACGAAAGCGTGGGGAGCAAAAAGGATTAGATACCCTTGTAGTCCACGCTGTAAACGATGTCTACTGGCTATTTCGAGTATCGACCCTCGAAGTGGCGAAGCTAACGCGTTAAGTAGACCGCCTGGGAAGTACGACCGCAAGGTTAAAACTTAAAGGAATAGACGGAGACTCGCACAAGCGGTGGAGCATGAGGTTTAATTCGACAATAAGCGAAGAACCTTACCAGGGCTTGAAATGTCTGTGGAAGTTTTGCTGAAAAGCGAAATGTCTTTTAGACCGCAGGCGCAGGTGCTGCATGGTCGTCGTCAGCTCGTGTCGTGAGATGTTCCCTTAAGTGGGGTAACGAGCGCAACCCCTATTCTGTGTTACAAGTGTCGCAGAAGACTGCTCCGTTTTCGGAGAGGAAGGAGGGGATGACGCCAGATCCGCATGGCCCTTTGATGCCCTGGGCCACACTCATGCTACAATGGTCAGTACAACGGGTTGCCAAATCGTAAGGTGGAGCTAATCCTATAAAACTGGCCTCAGTTCGGATTGGGGGCTGCAACTCGCCCCCATGAAGCCGGAATCGCTAGTAATCGCGAATCAGCTACGTCGCGGTGAATACGTTCTCGAGTCTTGTACTCACTGCCCGTCAAGTCAAGGAAGCTGGGAGCAGGTGAAATTCGCCTTTGTGGCGGACTAGCCTGAACTTGGTAACATGGACTAAGTCGTAACAAGGCACGTGTAGCGGAAGCTGTGCGTGAAACAATTAAATTGATTTCGATTTTTCCTTTTGGAAAAAATCCGCCGATGAGGCGGAATAGAGTTTTGATCGTGGAGCTCTCTCCAAGTCACGATTCCCACTTTCCGGGGAAACGGAAAGCCATTGGGCGACTAAAAAAGTTTTCTAAAACCATTTATTGTATAATTAAACCATATGAAGAATGTTCTTCTTGTCGAGGATGATAAATTCCTCTCAACTCTTCTTAAAAACCGTCTTGAAAAAGAGGGGTTGAATGTTATGTATGCTCAAGACGGGGAAAAGGCGCTTGAAATCCTCCGTTCCGGAGAAAAGCTGGACCTTGTTCTTCTTGATGTAATTCTTCCTAAAAAGAACGGTTTTGAAGTGCTTGAAGAGATGCAACAGGATCCAAGATTTAAAGATGTTCCTACTATAATTATTTCCAACCTCGGTCAGGACAGTGATGTTGCGAGAGGAAAAGATCTTGGCGCTATTGAATATTATATAAAAGCCCAAACATCTATAGATGATTTAGTAGTTCAGATTAAGAATTTTGTCGGTGTCGCTTAAAGTTATCCCCAAAATAAAATTGCGGATTATGATATCCTTAAATTAATAGGGAGGCGTTTTTTTGCTTCTTAAAGGTCAGTAAAAAATAATTAATAAAAAATAAATTAATGAATAGTTTAAAGAAAGGTTTCACTCTCGTAGAGCTCTTGATAGTTATCGCTATCCTAGCAGTACTTGCTGCTGCCGTCGTTATTGTATTGAATCCTGCAGAGCTCTTGGCTCAAGCGAGGGATTCCCAGAGAATAAATGATTTAAATACTTTAAGGACAGCTCTTTCAAT
>JALOAR010000017.1 GCA_023228665.1 Candidatus Colwelliibacteriota bacterium
AATTTTATGTTATTAACAAATCTTTGTGCTCTCGGAGGGAAATCTCACAACTCCGCTCGACTCTAGGCTCGCTTCGTTTTAGAAACCCACGGTTTCTAAAATTTTCCTACACGGGGAACCATTTAGAATGGTTCCCCGACCCCCTCCAACGTTCGAATCCTCCTTCGACTAATTTTATGTTATTAACAAATCTTTGTGCTCTCGGAGGGATTCGAACCCCCAACGACTGGTTCGAAGCCAGTAATGATATCCGTTTCACCACGAGAGCATACGATAACTATGCCACTTAATAATCCCTTAAGTCCATCCTCTAATTTCGCGAAGTTGTATCAAATATTTCTTTATAACAAAGCAATAAATCGCCTAGAATTCCCCTCGGCTCAATTTTTCACCATCGCTCAAAATTGTGGATCGCCTGGGAATCCCATCGACTCGATTTTTCGCCGTCGCTCAAAATCGGTCTCCGGCCGCGCCTCCTTCGATTTTTCTGCTGAAAAATCATCAGTCCGGCGTTCGATTCCCACAACACATCTATACAATAATTTAAAGCGCCGCACAAAAGTGCAGCGCTTTAAATTGTGGATCGCCTGGGAATCGAACCCAGAACCTTACGCTTAAGAGGCGTCTGCTCTGCCGATTGAGCTAGCGATCCGTTAAAAACCTGTTTTTAACGCCTGCCGCAAACGGGCGACAAAAGTCAGCCAAAATAATAACACCTTGAAACTTTTTTTCAATAAGCTATCCGTATATATCTCACATTCTTTATCCGCATAATCAGTGTCTCTATTATCCGCATAAATATGTATTTAATAAAAAAAACGGACTTTCGTCCGTTTTTGTATCTTTAGTATATTCAGCACGCTCTTCCTCCGTCTATAATCCTTAGAAACGGTCTTTTCCTTGCGGAATCTTTTTTGCTAAGTTTTTCTAATCTTTTGCCTATTTCGTTTAAAGTCTCTTCTTTTTCAACGCCCTCTCCCAAACAATGAATAGTATAAGCCGCTTCTACCAGTTTTTCTGCAAGATCATACTTGCTTATTCTGCTGGCATATTTTGGAGTCAATATATATTCTCCAAAAGATGGCTCTTTCCCGTCTTCATATCTGACAACTGGATAATATATAACCATATCATTGGGGCCTTTGTCCGAGTTTTTATTCGGCCTTATAAAATAGATGTATTTAAGCCTTCTCTCGACCATCTCTGCCTCCTCTGGAAAAAAATTGCGCAAATAATTCTTTGCTTCGCTTAATTTCAAAGAAAAAGGATTATCTTTAGTTAAAGCCTCAAAACTTCCCGTTATACCCTGCATTCAAAACACCCCCTCTTTATTTTTCAATGTTCAATCTTTGGGCAATTAGACCACATTTTTATAAATTAATCAAGACCAATAAATTTAGTCATCTTTTTAACAACTTTCCCAATTCAATGTAAGATTTAAACAAATGTCCGAGGAAATAAATATAGATACCCCGCTAAAATCTATCAAAGGAGTGCCTCCAGGCACGGCAAAAAAACTGGAACAGGCAGGCATTAAAACAGCTAGTGACATCCTCTGGCATTTCCCTGTCAGGTATGAGGATTGGAGTAATCCGATTCCTATTAAAGATATATACCCAGGCCAAAATGTTGTAATAAAAGCTAAAGTTGGCAAATTTTTTACCAAAAGGATATGGCAAAAAAAGCTTTCCATAACCCAAGCCGAATTAATCGGAAAAACAGGCAAGATAAAAGCAACTTGGTTTAATCAGCCATATATTAAATATAGCTTCAACGTTAGTGATGAAATATTTGCCTCCGGAAAAGTAACTGAACAAAAAGGCCAGCTCATACTTCTTAATCCAACCTACGAAGTTGTCGGTAAAAAAACAAAAGGAAGAATAGGCAGCATAGTTCCTATTTATGCCAGGCCTAAAGGCGTCAGTTCGGCAATGATGCAAAGAGTAGCAAGTAAAGTTATCAGCTTAGCTGAAAAAATGCCCGAATTTATACCGGAAAAAATACTTGAGAAACAGCATATTCCTCATATATCTCAATCTGTGGCAAAAGCCCATCTTCCCTCTTCTATTCAAGAAGGCGCCGAAGCAAAAAAAAGATTTTCTTTTGAAACCCTTTTCCTTATACAGCTCTTAAATCGAATAAACAAAAAACAGCTCCTCGAAATGGGAGCACCTAAAATTAAATTTGATGTAGAAGAAGTTAAGGATATTTTATTATCGCTTCCTTTTGAGCTTACCTTTTCGCAAAAAAGATCGCTATACGAAATATTGCAAGATATTTCTTCAGGAAAACCAATGAACCGCCTTCTCCAAGGCGACGTTGGTTCAGGCAAAACGGTAGTTGCCGCCATTGCCGCCATAATAACCGCCAAAAGCAATCTGCAATCTGCAATAATGGCTCCCACCGAAATACTCGCCTCACAACATTATTCAACCATCAAAAAAATGTTCGGAAAAAGAAATATACGCTTAGGATTAATGACGGCAAATTCGGCGAAAATATTTATGGGAGAAGGCCTTGAATCAGAAGTTAAGCGTTCTGAAATTTCTAAAATGATATCCGAAAAAAAATTGGATATCATAATAGGCACTCATTCCCTAATAGCAAAAAGAAAGCTTGCCTCGCCGAAAAGCGGAAATAATTCATTATTTAATCCTGAAAATATCGGTCTTGTCGTAGTGGATGAACAGCACAGATTCGGTGTTAAGGAGAGATCCGCCCTAACAAAAAACAGCAGTAAAAAAGCTCCTCATTTTCTAAGCATGTCTGCTACCCCTATCCCCAGAACCATGGCAATCGCTCTTTTCGGCGATCTTGATATATCCCTAATAGAAGAATTGCCAAAAGGAAGAAAAAAAATAGCTACAAAATGGGTGTCCCCGCAAAATCGCAATAAAGCATATAAATTTATAGAAGAAAAAATAAATGAAGGAAGGCAGGCGTTTATCATATGTCCAAAAATAGAAACTGTTAGTGATCCTGAAGAAATAGCAATACTCTCGTCATGGAGCGATGTTAAAAATGTAAAAGAAGAATTTGAACGACTTTCTTCAAAAATTTTTCCCGAAATTAAAATGGGGATGCTCCACGGAAAAATGCCGGCAAAAGAAAAAGAAAAAACAATGCTCTCTTTTAAAGAGGGAAAAATATCCATATTAGTCTGCACATCCGTTGTAGAAGTAGGCATAGATATACCCAACGCCTCCATTATGGTCATTGAAGATGCAGACCGATTCGGTTTAGCCCAACTCTACCAATTTAAAGGGCGCGTAGGGCGCGGAGAACACCAATCTTTTTGCTTGCTTTTTTCCAAATCCTCGTCCGATATTGCAAGAAACAGATTGCAAGCGCTCGCCGAAGCTAAAAATGGGCTCGAACTGGCAGAAAAAGACCTTCTGCTCCGAGGTCCGGGAGAACTGCTGGGACAAAGCCAAAAAGGTCTCCCAGATATAACAATGAAAGCTTTGCAAGATAAAGCTCTTATTAAAGCCAGCCGCGAAGCCGCTGATATGGTTTTAGAAGAAGGATTAAAACTTGAAGAATTTGGCCCTCTCAAGAAAAAGCTTGATTCGCTGCGCGACCAGTTTCATCTGGAATAAAAAATCAACTGCCAACCCACAATAGCCAAAGCTCCGCTGAAAGCGGAGCTTTGGTATTTAGTATCTTTCAGGATTTATGAGTTATATAAATTCGAAGTTTTATTCTTCAACAAATATTGCATTCATCATGCACATGTCCGCCGCTTTATCCAAGCAATCGCTTGCTTCTATTTCTGCCGTCCATATCTTCCCATTTTTTGTTCCGCCTTTCAAAGCAACTTTTAACGTACTCATATCGGCCTCAAAAACATCGGGACATACTTTAACGCACATTCCGCAAGCAACGCATTTATCAAGATCTAATGTTACTTTTTTCATACCGAAAGAATACTAGCTCTTACTGTCTCTTTTGGCAATTGATCCGCTCTCCCAAAGATTGCGCTTTTTTCTTACAAACACGCCTGTGGGTATGCCTTTTTTATCCGCTCTAAGAATTTCTAAACTCTTATTAGTATCGCTTTTTAAAAGGCTATAAGTATTGTTTTTTATCTCTTCAGCATCGTTTTTAAATATGAGACAAGGCTGAATTATTTCTGTTAAAGAAAAACCTTCATGAATTATTGCTTCCTTTAAAATCTCCTTCAATTCCTTTGGATTGTATGCCGAAGCCCTAGCAACAAAAGAAGCTCCAGAATCAGCAGTAATAAGCAGTGGATTTAAAGGCATGCCGGACAAACTCGGGTTAGTAGATGTGGGCTGGCCTTTTGTTAAAGCAAAAACTCTATTATTGCCAACTATCATCGCCATATTCACGTTTCTATTCGCCGCATGGACAAGATGATTCATACCCTCATCATACGTGCCTCCATCACCCGCAAAACCTATTACAGTCAAATCTGGCCTGCCTGCTCTTATCCCAGCAGCTACTGGGATAACCCTGCCATGCAAAGCATAAATGGCATTTATATTTATATAGTCATATATTTTTCCTCCGCAGCCTATATCAGTCACCAATACTGTTTTATTGATATCTATTTCTTTCTCCTCGTTTAGTTCTAAAATTGCCCTTTTTAACATCTCGAGAGTCGCAAAATTCAAACACCCCGGACACCAAGTATTTTCCCGCAAAGTGCCTATATCCAGCATATTTCCCTGTTTAGCTCTCATATCTTTTATTACTAAATTCTTAATATTGAAAATTTGGATTTTGTAATTTATCCATCTATAATCCCAATTATGAAGATATTGTACCACAATCCAACATGTGGCTCCGGAATAGAGCAAGTCGGATATATTTTTTTGTTTATTCTTAAAAAACTAGGCCACGAAATTGATCTTTACAATACCCAATGCGCCAATGTTCAAGAAAACATTATCTCAAAAGTTATAGATAATTACGACGCAATCGTCCTTAATTCAGCATACGAAATAAACTTTAACCGTATGATCCAAAAAGAAAAAAATAATGTTTTCGACATATCTCATGATGGATCGCCGCTGCCTAGCTTTTGCAAGCAATTAAGTCTTAATTATATCCACCAATACCAATTTTTCTATAAAAACCGGGTAGCTAATATAACTATCCCGATAACTTATCCTTACGCATTTAACAAAAATATTTTTAACAGCGAAAGGCCTAATAAGTTTGTTTTTGTCGGCCGTTGGATAAAAGAAAAATTTCATCCCGAAGTCAAAGAAGCGATGATTAAAAACGGGATAAAAATTGATAAGGTTTTTACAAACCATCAAAATAAAGAATATATTCCAGAAGAAGTTTCTAAGGAAGTAGTCATCAACGCCAACATAAAAGAAATCAGCGATTATTTGAGTAAAACCAAATACCTTTTGCTCCCGTCAACCACTGAATGCATAAGCATCGTAGCAGGAGAAGCTTTAGTTAACGGATGCCTCCCTGTAGTTCTTGAAACTCCCTTTAAAGAGCATGCTCAATTTTTCAATTGCGTTATTGCTAAATCTCCTCAAGAATTTTCCGAAATAGTTAAAGTCCTTAATAAAAAAGATGAAGACCCAGCCGGCGTTAATCGCGAAAACATATTTAATTTTTCAAATAAAATGTGGTCGCTAGATAAATCAGTAGAAGAATTTAGAACTATTTTTGGAACCGGCCCTAAAGGTTCTATAACTATTAAACAGAACGACCACAAAAATATATCCGCAATTTTGCCTTACATTAACGCGACAATAATAACCGGAGAAACCCTGTAAATATCAATTTCTTAATTTGCCAAACGGCAAAAATAAAGGCGAAAATAAAATTATATTACATATATCATTCCCTCTTTCGCCAAAGGTTAAGGAGGGAAAGAAGGAATCCAGACTTCACAATCTTAAACTCAAAATTTTAAAACCTCCTCCAATATTTCTTCTGCCGTAAACGGCCTTCCATTATATTTTAAAATGCTACCTTTTATATCTGTTCCGCAAGATTCCTTTATAAGGTCAGCAAGCAAAGAAGTTGCATTATTCTCAACAGTAATAAAAATTTTATTTTTAATTTTCTTTTTCAATTCATCGGTAGGAAAAGGATAAAGTCTATTTATTTGTATCGCCCCCCAATCTCTTAGCAAAGGTAGCGCGTCCAAGACAGCCCCTTTCGGAGAACCGGAAAAAATAATAACCTTTTTGCCTCTTCCGTAAACAGATATGCCCGAGTGCTTGTTGCTCAATTCTTTTTTTACCGAATCCATCTTTCTAAGCCTCTTATCGTTCATTGTTTTAACCTGCTCTGAATCTTCCGTGGTATAGCCCTCTTCATCATGCTCATAGCTGGTAACCCTGAATACAGCCGGTCCGCCCGGCTGAATTGCCGGAGAAACTCCGCTTTCTGTTATTTTATAGCTCTTATAAAATTTTCCAGGATTATTTTTTATAAAATTACTCTTCGAAAATTCCGGGGAAAAATCGCCGACATTAGTATAGCTTTCAGCTATATGCTTGTCCGATAAAATAAATACGGGCATTCTGTATTTCCTTGCAAAATAAAAAGCCTGCCCGGTAACTTTATAAGCCTCTTCTATATCTCCGGGAACCAGAACCATTTTAGGAAATTCCCCGGGACCGAGATTTATTATCGCTTTTATATCTCCCTGTGAAGTATATGTCGGAACGCCAGTTGAAGGCCCCATTCTTTGAGCTGCATAAAAAACAATCGGCAATTCAGCCATTCCGGCAAAACTTGCAACCTCGCCCATCAACGCCATACCCCCGCCGGAACTCCCCGTAAAAGCGGTTTTCCCCGCATAACTCGCTCCCAAAGCTGCGTTTGCTGCCGCTATTTCATCCTCCATTTGAAAAACATTAACGCCCGGAGACGCAATCTCCTCAAGCTTAGAAAAAGCTCCTGTCGCTGGAGTCATGGGATAATAAAAAACATCTTGAACGCCCGCATCAATCGCCCCTTTGGCGACAGCTTCGCTTCCGTCTAAAATAAACCCTTCCGTAAATAATTTATTTTTTAAATCCGCATCAATCGGCTTGCCTAATAATTCATAGCCCTTTCTAAAAATATCAATTACTGCTTTATTGCTTCTTGGAAATTCTTTTTTAATAATCTGTATTCCTGCAGAAAAAGGAACATCTAAATAAGCAACAAGCGCGCCAAGAAGAGCATTATTCGAAATATTCTCCATCTCCGGCCTTTCTATTAATACTGAATCCCTCCCTGTCTTTTCAAAAGAAAAAACTCTGCCTCCCTCTTTAAGCTTTTTCCTATGCATATCATAAGACCCTTTATCTAAAGCAACTAGAATATCAGCGATATTCTTATGAGAGCGAACCTTCTTTTTTGAAAAAGTTACTATACTAAAATTATGGCCCCCTCTTATAAGAGAAGAATAATCCCTATAAACAAAACACTGGTAGCCGCTTAAAAATAAAATCTTGCTTAACAAAACAGCCGTCCGGTCTACGCCTTGTCCGGCTTTGCCTGCAAATAAAACCGTCTTTTCCATTCTAGTTTCTTATAGAAATTGACATCACCTGCCATTCCCCTGAAGAATCCAGATCTAAAGAAGCTTTAACTTTATCGCCCTCCTTTATATCGCCCAAAGAAAGCTCCTTAGTACTCTTTTTTCCGTCTTTATCTATCTCTATTTTCGCAACAAAAATATTATCCTTATCTCTAAAAAAAGCTTTTATACTTCCATTATCTTTTTTTATGCGAATATAATCATCCTTTATAAGCTTCACTTCTCCAGCCACCTGAACGCTTAAGTTTTCATATGCCAAATCGCTTAAAAGCTTATTCAAAGCCTCTAGTCTTGGATCCTTTTTTTCTTGTTCGCTGCTTGTTGCCATTACTTAATCATTAACTTTTTTTTCAACTAAAGCATCGCTCCCTCCCTCTTCAATAGCTTCTTTTAAATTATCAAGATAGGACCGGCTTAGCTCGAAAGAAGGAGGCTCGTATTGCTGTGTAGTTTTTGCCCTTTCAATAGTTTTTCGCAACACAAGGATTGCGTCCATAATGGACATTTGAGCCTTTATTATGCCGTCAGTAAGCCTGACATTTGTAGATATTTGCGGATTTTTAACAGTTGCAATATTCCAATTATGCACAATTGCCAAAAAATTTTCAGCTAAGTCCCTAAATATAGGTTTTATTTCTTTTTCCATAGCCGCATCGGCAAAAGTCCGTGAAATGCGGGAAATTTTTGCTACCTCTTCGTTAATAGGCTTAACATCATCTCCGTCTATCGCTTTCTCTAATTGAGGAACCATAAATTCCAGGCATCTATTCATCTCCCCTATAGTCTGTCCGGGAATAACCCTGTAAAGTTCATCTCTATATTCAAGTATTTTCTCTACTTTTTCTTTATTGCCCTTAAGGGCGTTTTTTGCTTTGTTCTCCATTTTTTTTAACTGTTTATTTTTTAATATTAACACCTTGAATATGAGTGTCAAAAATTTATTATTTTTTGCCCTTTTCCATTATCTCTTCCAATTGCCTAATAGCATAAGCCTTTTCTTCGCCTATTCTAGAAAGAATTGGCTCTAATATACCCATTTTTCTATGTTTTTTAATTAAAGTAAAAACTTTTATATGCTCCATCTGACAAACTGAAGGAATCGGAGTAAACGGATCCCCGGTTATCTCTAGCTGGCTGCCAAGACACCCGAAAGAGCATATTTTCTTAAGAGGGCACTGCTCGCACCACGGCTGGGTGCTGGCATCAAAAGAATACATAGATGTCAGCATATCCACGTTTTTTGCTCTAAAAGAAGTTATCTTATCGTTTTTAACTTCGAAATGGCCGAAATTAAACGGTTCATATGAAGTTCTATGGCACGGAACCCAGGAAAGATCGCCTAATCTTAATGCCATAGCCGATTGTATAGAACATCCTATTCCTCTTCCAATTGTTATAAAAGGATTTTTTAAAATATTAAATCCTGAATCAAAAAGAAAATTCATATAATTATCGACATCTCTGCGACATGGCCCCTCAAAAGTCCAATCTATAAGAAATTCCAAAAACTCGCTTAGTTGAGATATCTGCTTATCAGTCCATTCCGCATTTCTTACCTCTAAAAGATATATATTCCTCCAAGGAAGCTTATGCTTGGTAAAATTTTTCTGAAACCAAAGCCAGTTCTGTTTCCAGTCTTCTATATGTTCCGAATAAATCATCGGGTGAAAACCGGTTCCCCACCTTTTGGCAAATTGAAAAGTCTTGTCGTAGTACTCGTCATCCCTAACCTCTTCTCCCATCTTAAACGGCCTATTTGCTTCGCAATATTTCCCATCAAAAGAAGCGCTCAACCCCATAGGCAAGCCTACTTCGCGAGACTTTGCCATTATTTTTTCTACCCTCTCCGTAAGCTCGTCAGATAAAATAAAAGTGAAGTTAGTCGGCACAACAAGGCAATCTGGCTTTTTCTCTTTATCTTTATAATTTTCAAGAATCATATCCATTATCTTCCATGCCACTTCCTGGACAAAAACTTCTCCGGAAAAAAGCTCTATATGGCTAGGAACATAATCATTTTCATTCATCCAATCCAAAAACAGCCTCATATTTTTCAATAAAACATCTGGATTCTGCAATCTTTTTGGATAAAGACTTTCGCCAAACCTTTGGAGATAGCAATACTTGCAAGCAAGATTGCAGGTATCATTCAAAAATATTTCAAGCGATTTAAAATTCTCGCATCCTTTTGCATCTGGATCCTTCCATCCCTTTCCAAAGGTATGTTTGAAAAAACTATCTACTAACTTATCGTTTTCCTCTTGGTATGTCATATTTCTAAGCTGTTTTAATTATTTCTCTAAACGCTCCATTGCCAAATATTCTTATTAGCGAAACCGGCGTAAATTGCATCGAACCCGTATTAAGTACCGCCTCCATCGGGCACGAATGCGCCGTCACCATAAATAATGCAAATAAGCTTGCGTAACTCTTATTCTCTAAAAATAAGGGGTCAGCCTGCCCCGCCAAAGCAAGTTCTTTCGCCATTACTTCTACAGTAGTCACCTTTAATTTCCAAAAATCATGATACCCTCTCATTATGTAATCAAAATTAAGCAACTTCCTCTCATCATCGATTGAAGGCATATACCATTGCTTCAAATGATCAACCATTCCCTGATTGAATATGGAAACATCCCAATTATCCAGGCTCTCCATCTCCAAAACCGCCTCCACATACCTCGGATCATCAAGATAAAAGCTCCTATGGCAAATATGCAAGTGATCGCCAACGCCGACATTCGAGTCTCCGCCGGAACAAGTAAACATTCTCCTTTTAGCGCCAAGCTCGTCGGAAAAACTAAACAACCTTCTCAATCTTCCCGTATAAGTGCTCTCATAACCCTTTCCGTGAAGTATTTTTAAAAATTTGCAAAAATCCTTGCCATCTTCAGAAGTGTACTTGCCAGGCACCGCGAGAGAAGGAACATACCCCCCTCTTTTCATATTTACTTTTGAGTCAGTATTTAAGTTAGATATTTTCTCTTCTAAATCACGGAAAAAAGAAAGGTACTCGTCTATCCTCTCCGGTTGCTCGTTCATAGCTCGGATATTTTCAATCGTCAAAGTTGGCTTCCAATGCAAAGATATTTCAGTCTTCGTGCCCTGCATTTTTTCAATAAAGTGCAAAGTATTGGCAGGTATTTTCTCCGCCGCCCCGGGAAAACGATTTTCATCAGTTATAAATTCCGGCCCGTCTATAGATACCTGTAAATCAAGATTCATACCTCTCTTCTCAAGCTCTTTGGCAAAATCAATTATAGGGTCCGGCATTATCATAGAGGTTGAAAAGCTGATGTTTTTTGCATTCGGAAACATCCGTTCTATATCGTCTAATTTTTTTGCAATAATCGGCAAAGTTAAAGCAGGCTCCGTACCCCAAAAACTTAAATATCTTAATTTATCGCCAACCACTTTATGTAAATTTTCTAAAAAAGAACCATCTTCAAGGCTCTTAATAATATCGGCA
>JALOAR010000018.1 GCA_023228665.1 Candidatus Colwelliibacteriota bacterium
ATCTTCTTTTCTTATCTCATAGCGCCCGGAAACATTTTTATTTAATTCTTTTACAAGTTTGGAAAAATTTTTATTTAAAGAAGAAATAAAAATATCAGGAGTCCTCCCTATATGTTCGACAACAACATCTAAAGCCAATGGAAAATTTGCTGAATTGACAACATTTTTTATTCCCTCCTGCATTTCGCTCGAACAAGGCAATTTTACCATGCTGAAATTAGTGCGAGACAAGCCTAATCTCCTTTTTATTTTTTTTCCTGCATACAAAACGAAAACCGCAAACAATACAATAATTATTATTAAAAATGGAAGAGAAAACTGATTCATAATATTATTAGAACATATGAAAAAAGAAACACGAATCTGGCTCCTCGCCGGTATTTTGATTATAGCCTCTTTCTTTAGGCTCTACAATTTAAAAGAAGTTCCTCCCGGACTGTATCCAGACGAAGCCATGAATGGAAATAACGCTGTAGAAGTCGCGGAAACCGGAAATATTAAATCTTTTTATCCTGAAAATAACGGCCGTGAAGGACTTTTTATTAACATTCAAGCTCTGTTTATCAAAACCTTAGGAGAGAATGAGCCTTGGGTATTAAGGTCTGTAAGCGCCTTATTCGGTATAGCCAGCGTGCTGGGAATTTATTTTCTTGCAAGCGAGCTCTTAAAGGAAAACAAAAACCGCCACGCAGTCGCTATTTTGTCGGCATTCCTGATGGCAGGATCTTTCTGGCATATTCTTTTTTCGCGTATCGGATTTAGAGCAATAATGGCCCCCGCGTTTCTTATTTGGTCTGCTTACCTACTGCTAACGTCTTTCCAAAAAGAAAAATGGAAATGGCTGCTATATTCCCTTTCCGGAGGATTTATATACGGACTCGGGCTTCATTCTTATATTGCCTACAGGGCAACTCCGATAATTATTGCTGTCCCTTTCCTTTTTTTCTTCATAAAAGCAATTAAAAAAAGATCTATTAAAAAATTTGCTGCCATTTCTTTGTCTTTTATTGCCGGAACGCTAATCGCCGCTTATCCGCTTATCTCGCACTTTACCGCAAACCCGGAAGACTTTTTCGGAAGAACATCCCAAATATCTGTCTTTTCATCAGAAACCCCAATAAAAGATTTGGCCATAAATACTGCCGAAACGATCGCGATGTTTAATTTCTCCGGCGATGCCAACTGGCGTCATAATTTTTCCGGCTACCCGGAGCTTTCCGTCTTAGTCGGTATATTCTTTATTATCGGTCTAATGCTTTCCGTCAAAAAAGTTTTCACTAATCCTAAAAAATCAATGCCTGAATGGTTAATCGGCACTTGGCTTATAGTATCACTTTTGCCGGTAGTTATATCTAACGAAGGCATCCCTCACGCCTTAAGAGCTATACTCGCCATTCCGCCAGCAATGATTTTAGCAGCTATCGGCATGGAATTTATCGCTCGTAAAGCAAAAATATGGTTCAGCAAAATGCCGGATAAAAAGAAAATTGGAATTGTACTGTTCAAAATATGCAGTGCCACAATTATCTCTTTTCTTATTATTGAGCCTTTTATTCTTTATTTTATCCTTTGGGGAAAAAATCCGCATGTTTCCGGAGCTTTCAGTTCTAATTATGTCGAAATCGGCCGAGCTATTAACAGTCTGCCGAAATCACATAAAAAATTCGTTGTTGTTCTGGCTGGCGGAGTAAGCGTAAGGAATATTCCTATGCCCGCGCAAACAGTTATGTTTATAACTGATAGCTTCACGGAAAAAGGACAGCAAGAAAATAATATCCACTATTTCACTTCATATGATGATCTGCCCGATAACAAAAATGAAGCAACCATCTTTGTTATAAATTAAAATAAAAACCCGCTAAAATTAGCAAGCCTTTATTTTGCATAAATTCACGTATATTTTTGTATCCGTATTAGTCCGTTTCTTTCAATAGTTTAGCTAGCGCTTTCCTTGCCGCATCCGTCTCCCCCGCCTGCTTGGAAGTGCCTGTTCCGGAAGCTTCCATCTTCTCTCCTAAAAAAACGCCCACTTCAAAAATTTTCTGGTGTTCAGGTCCCGATTCCTTAAGAATTTTATAAGTCGGAGTTATTTTTAGTTTTCCCTGGACTTCTTCCTGGAGAACGCTTTTTGGATCTCTATATCCCTGTTCCTTAACTTCATCAATATGCGATATAACCCTGTCCCTTATAAATTTATCAGCTGCATCATATCCCTGGTCAAGATATATCGCCCCTATAAGAGCCTCGAAAGCGTCAGCAAGAATTGCTTCAGTATGGCCGTCTTCTCCTCTTGATGCCATTAAATGTTCGCCTAAATTTATCTCGCCAGCTATTTTGGCAAGCATCTTTGTGTTTACAAGAGCTGCCCTTATCATAGTTAGTTCTCCCTCTTCTGACTTCGGGAATACCCGAAAAAGATATTTTGTAGTAGACAGCTCAAGCACCGCATCGCCTAAAAATTCCAATCTCTCATTATGTTCATAAGGCCAATCTTGGTTTTCATTAATAAAAGAGCGATGCGTTAAAGCCTCTTTAAGTATTCTGTCATCCTTAAATAAAATGCCTATATCTGCTTGAAATTCATTCGTATTCATCTTTACTCTGATTCCTTTTTAGAATCTTCAGGTTTACTATCTTCTTCTTGCTCCTTTTTTGTAGGCTCTCCTTTATCTGGTTCGCCTATTTCCCTATAAACAGTACCTAGCACGCCGTTTATAAACTTTCCCGAATTAAGCCCTCCATACGCCTTTGCAAGCTCTATAGCCTCATTTATAGCAACTCTTGGAGGAACCTCTTCCCTGTCTGCAAATAACAGCTCATAAAGGCCGATTCTTAGTATATTGCGATCAACCATTGCTATCTGGTTCAACGGCCACTCCGGCGCCGCTTTTTTGATTACCTCATCTATTTCTAAAACCTTTGAAACAATTCCTTTTGAAAGATTTCTTACAAAATCAGCCTCATCAAGTTCAGGCGCAAAATCCTTTAAATCCCTCTCGATAAATTCAGAGAGATCTCCTTCTTTATTATAAAAGTCCCATTCGTAAAGCGATTGGAGAACTATCGAACGGCCTACTTGTCTGGCAGACATTTATCTCTTTTTTTGTTTTTTAAAAATAAAAACTTAAAACGGCTTTTACTCGCTGTAATAGCCGCATTCAGGGCAAGCCCTGTGGCCAAGAACAGGTTTTCCGCATTTCTTACATACAGAAACGCTAATCTTATCCTTAGCGTGATGAGACCTTCTTCGCCCCACTTTTGACTTTGAATGATGTTTCTTTGGAGGTGGCATTTTTACCCAAAAATACTAATTTATTAAGAAGCTTATGTCAATTTAACAAAAGTTTATATTCTTTAAAAAAGAGCTCCTATGAAAACCTTCTATCTTGCCTTTACTCCTAATAGCTTCTATATGATCCCTTGTCCCGTAACCTTTGTGCTTTTCAAAACCATAATCAGCATATTCCTCTGCCATTTTTCTCATATAATTATCCCTCACCACCTTGGCTAAAACAGAAGCAAGTTTAACCTCCGTAAATTTAGAATCGGCGCCGACCACAGTTTTTATTTCAATACCCTCCAAAGCGCCGCTGTTCTGAAAATCCTTGTTTTTTAAGAAAAGGCTTCCATCAAGCACTACCTGTAAATTTTTCCCGGCATCCGATAATTCCATAAGTTTTTCAAAAGATCTCCACGCAGCCAAGCTCGAAGCTCGCGCAATATTCAACTTATCCACCATAGCCGCTGAAACGCTTGAAACTGCGTAACGCACTCCCTTTTCCTCTCCGGTATCTCTAGTCCACCGGTACCAAGCCTCTCGCTGTAAAACAGTCATTTTTTTAGAGTCCCTTAATTCAGGCAATTCTTCCGGAATAGAAAATTCCGGAGTTATTAAAACCGCGCAGACTGTAACCGGTCCGGCAAGACACCCTCTTCCAACTTCATCTATTCCAATTTTTGCTCCCATAAAAAATAATTATAAGCCATTTTAAGCCAAATTTTTTATTTTCGGCCCGTTTACCTATAATTAGCATGTGAAATTCACGCATCTCCATGTTCACTCGCACTATTCCTTGCTAGATGGACTTTCGAAAATAGATGATCTTATTGATTACGTGAAAGAGCTCGGCATGGAAGCAGTAGCCTTAACCGACCACGGCAATATTTACGGAGCCGTGGAATTTTTCAAAAAAGCAAAAAAAGCGGGTATTAAGCCTATTATCGGCTGTGAGCTTTATGTCGCCCGAGCATCCAGATTTGATAAAAATCCAGGCGTCGATAATCTTAGATACCACCTTACAGCCCTCGCAAAAAATGAAACGGGCTACAAAAACTTAACTAAGCTAATTTCAAAAGCAAACCTCGAAGGATTTTATTACAAGCCGAGAGTTGATCGGGAATTGCTTAATAATCACCACGAAGGGCTAATATTTCTTTCTGGCTGTTTTCAAGGAGAAATTCCTCATCTTCTTGAAATGGGGAAAAATAAAGAAGCCCTGGAAACAGCCAAATATTTTAAAAATTTAGTCGGAGAAGATTTTTATTTGGAAATACAAGAACACGACAAAGACCTCCTTCCTAAAATTAAGGAAATATCCGAAAAACTTAATATTCCAATCGTAGCAACCCATGACTCTCACTATCTCCGCCGTGAAGACCAAGATGCCCACGAAGTGCTTTTAAAAATCCAAACAAGCAATCCGGATGGAAAAAAAGGTATGTCTACGAAAGATTTTGATCTTTCTCTTAAATCGCCCGAGGAAATGGCCTCTATATTCTCCGATATTCCAGAAGCTATAAAAAATACTTCCCGTATCGCTGACAAATGCAATTTTGAATTCGAGCTTGGAAATATTCATCTTCCTTATTTTGAAATACCTGAAGAGTATGAAAATCTTAATTATCTTGAATACCTCAAGCTTCTGGTTAAGGAAAGATTTTCCGAAAGATATAAAAAAATGACTCCTGAAATAAAGGAGCGTATGGATTATGAATTATCAGTTATCGAAAAAACCGGATATGCCAGTTATTTTCTTATAGTCCAAGACTTTATACGCTGGGCAAAAAAACATGGCATAGGCGTCGGACCAGGCCGCGGATCAGGAGCTTCATCTATAATCGCCTACATACTGGGAATAACCGATGTAGAACCTCTGGAATACGATCTTCTTTTCGAAAGATTTCTAAACCCTTTCCGCATCTCTATGCCTGACTTTGATACCGACTTCGCCGATGACAGGCGCGAAGAAGTTGTAGCGTACGTAAAAGAAAAATATGGCGAGGATCATGTAGCGCAAATTATTACCTTCGGAACAATGGCTGCGAAAGCCGCTATCAGAGACGTCGGCCGCGCCCTCGGATATCCATATGCCTTTGTGGATAAAATAGCTAAAACATTGCCAACCGTTCCAAACCAAGGAAAAGGACAGCTTGAAAATTTTTTGGAAAGCATTCCCGAGCTGAAAGAAATGTACAGTTCAGATGAAGATGTTAAAAAAATAATTGATTTTGCCAAAAAACTTGAAGGCGTTGCTCGTCATGCTTCCGTTCATGCTGCCGCAGTCGTTATTTCAAAACATCCCCTAACAGAATATACCGCCGTACAAAGGTCTCCCCAAGACGAAAATTCCATTATCAGCCAATTTGAAATGCACGCCGTCGAAGATGTCGGGCTCTTAAAAATGGATTTTTTGGGCCTTAAAAACCTTACCGTCATCCAAAACGCCCTCCGCCTCATTAAAGAGCGTGAAGGAAAAGATATAAATATAAGCTCTCTCCCTATGGATGATAAAGATACTTATGACCTCATCAGCCGGGGAGAAAATATTGGCGTATTCCAATTTGAAGGTTCTGGAATGACAAGATGGCTTATGGCTATGAAGCCGGATCGTTTCGACGATTTAATCGCTATGGTAGCCCTTTACCGTCCGGGACCTATGGAATTTATTCCCACCTATATTGCCCGCAAGCAAGGAAAAGAAGAAATCACTTATCTCCACCCCAAAATGGAGCCGATACTTAAGGATACTTACGGAATTATGATATATCAGGAGCAGCTGCTTATAGCCGCTCAAAAGCTTGCCGGCTTTACCATCGGCGAAGCAGATATTCTTAGAAAAGCTGTCGGTAAAAAAATCAAATCGCTGTTAGATGAACAATCTGAAAAATTCATTTCCGGAGCCGAAAAAGTTTTAGGAAGCCGCAAGTTAGGAGAAGATATTTGGCACCTTATAGAGCCTTTTGCCCGCTACGGTTTTAATAAGGCGCATTCTGTCTGCTATGCCCTTATCGGCTACCAGACAGCCTATCTTAAAAGCCATTATCCATTAGAATTTATGACCGCGCTCCTCAACAACGATGCCAGAGATGTAGAAAGAATATCTATCCTTATAAACGACTGCAAAAGGCAAGATATCGAAGTTCTTCCTCCTGATGTTAATAAAAGCTTTGCTGATTTTTCGCCGGAAGGCGGAGAAAACATAAGGTTTGGCCTCCTGGCGATTAAAAATATCGGTTCGGGAATCGCCCAAGCAATAGTTAGTGAAAGAATGAAAAACGGTCCTTTTAAAAATTTCAATGATTTTGTTTCAAGAGTTGCTCACAAAGATTTAAATAAAAAATCAATCGAAAACCTGGCAAAAAGCGGAGCGCTGGATTCTCTCGGCATAGAGAGAAGAAAAGTTTTGATGAATCTTGAAATGATCGTAAAATCCATCGGCGCCTACCGAAAAAGCATTAATTCTTCACAAGCTTCGCTCTTCGGCACTTCTCCAAATATAACGCTGCGGCTTGAAGATTTTGCTCCCGCAAACAAAACAGAAAAACTTTCTTGGGAAAAAGAGCTTTTAGGCTTATATGTAAGCGACCATCCTCTTCGCGGATTCAAGCACAACGGCAACGGAGTTATTCCTATAAAATCTTTATCAAGAGGACACGACGGGCAAACAGTTAAAATAGCAGGCCTGATAACAAAAGTTACTAAAATAATGACTAAATCCGGACAGCCAATGCTGTTTGTCAGAGTCGAAGATTTGAGTGATAATACTGAAATATTAGTCTTCCAAAACACTTTAGAAAAAACATTAAACATCTGGGAAGAAGACATAATAGTCGAAGTTAAAGGCCGCTTGTCCAAAAGGGACGGCGACACAAAATTAATATGTTACGAAGCAAAAACAATATAGAAAAAATAAGACACTCCCTTTCCCATATTCTTGCCTCTGCGGTAAAGGAAAAATTTCCAAAAAGCAAGCTCGGCATAGGACCTGCTATAGAAAACGGCTTTTATTACGATTTCGATGTTAAAGGCTTATCAGAAGAGCATCTCCCTGAACTTGAAAAAAGGATGAAAGAAATTATCAAATCCGGAATCAGGTTTAGTAAAGAAGAAGCCACCCCGGCAAAAGCTAAAAAAATCTTCGCTGATGAACCTTATAAGCTGGAACTCATAGATGAGCTGAAAAAAAATAAAAAACCCATAACTATATATAAAACATATATAAAAGGAGAAAAAGAACCAATCCTTACTGATCTTTGCTCTGGACCCCATATCCGATCTTCATCTGAAATCGATGAAAACGCCTTCAAACTGGCAAAAATAGCCGGTGCTTATTGGAAAGGAGAAGAAAAAAACAAAATGCTTACCCGTATCTACGGATACGCTTTTTCGAGCAAAAAAGAATTAGACGATTACCTTAATCTTCTTGAAGAGGCGGAAAAAAGAGATCATCGTAAATTAGGCAAGGAACTTAATCTCTTCAATATAGATCCCATGGTTGGGCTAGGATTAGTAATGTGGCAGCCAAAAGGAGCTATGCTCTGGCGCACGATGGAAGACTTTTGGTACAAAGAACACTTAAAAGCTGGATATGAACTAGTTAGAACCCCGCATATTGGCAGTCGGCAATTATGGGAAACTTCGGGCCATTGGGGATTTTATTCAGATAGTATGTATCCTCCAATAGAAGTAGGCCTTAGTCTTGAAGATATTAAAAAAGGCAAAAAATCAAAAGCAAAAGAAGAGTACCTTGTTAAACCGATGAACTGCCCCTTTCACGTAGTACTCTATAACTCAACGCTTCGCAGCTACAAAGACCTGCCTTTAAGATGGGCTGAATGTGGGACTGTGTATCGTTATGAAAAAAGCGGAGAATTATCTGGACTAACTAGAGTTCGCGGATTTACTCAAGATGATGCACACATCATTTGCACTGAAGACCAAGTTAAAAATGAACTTATCAAAGTTGTTAAATTCATAAAATTTATTTTCGGAACTTTTGGTTTCAAAGATTATAAAGTTTATCTCTCTATGAGGGACCCTAAAGATAAGAAAAAATATACTGGCTCGGACAAAGGCTGGAAATTTACAGAGAAAGTACTCGAAGAAGTAGCAAAAGAAGAAAAACTCGATTATGAAAAAGAGCTTGGAGAAGCAGCTTTTTATGGTCCAAAACTAGACTTTAAGATAAAAGATGTCCTGGGACGCGAATGGCAATGTTCAACTCTTCAGTTTGATTTTAATCTTCCTGAAAGATTTAATATGTCATTTATTAATAATAAAGGAAAAGAAGAACGTCCATATATGCTTCACCGCGCATTGTTTGGATCATTTGAACGCTTTATCGGCTTATTGATCGAACATTTCGCTGGAGCCTTTCCTACATGGCTAGCCCCTATTCAAGCAGCAGTCATTCCTATAAGCGATAAGCAAGCGGATTATGCCAAAAAAGTTTCTGATATTTTAGCTGATGAAGATATTCGCTTCTCTGTATTCAATTCCAACGAAACCCTTGGTAAAAGAATCCGTGAAGCTGAAATGCAGAAAATACCCTATCTCCTAATAGTTGGTGAAAAAGAAGTCCTCTCAAAGACCATATCCGTTAGAAAGAGGAGCGAAGGAGACTTAGGAGTACAGAGCACGCAAAGCTTTATTGAAATGATACACAAAGATATTAACTCCCAGAAAGAGCAATAAAAAATTATATATTCTTTTAAAAAACCGCTGTAACAGCGGTTTTTTAATGTTTGATATTTCAAATTATTTAATGTATTCTCTATTAACCTTCCAAATTGAAGCTCTTTAAAAACGCTTGCGAGACGCGAGGATAAGTAAAGTACTTCCTTCCTTTTTTTGATAAACCTCGCGTTGAAACGCCTTCCCAAAATGGGAAGGCGTTTTTATTTAACAGATTAACAAAATTTATATTACAGCAAATCCTTTCAATAATGCTAGACAATTATGTTAATACTTTTTAATATCTGCCTCACTATTAAACAAATTTAAAATTTGAGCTTTGAGTTTACTCTATGTATCATAATTCTCGTGAAAGACCTGCCTAAAATATTAGTCATACTAGGCCCTAACGCTTCGGGCAAATCAGATCTTGCTGTTAATCTTGCCTTAGAAAAAAACGGCGAGATTGTTTCTGCAGATTCTCGGCAAGTATATAAAGGACTCGATATTGGTTCAGGAAAGATAACCCCCAAAGAAATGAAAGGAGTCCCCCATCACCTTTTAGATGTTGTATCCCCGCATAAAGTCTTTACCGCATCCGACTATTCTCACCTCGCCAGAAAAGCGATAGATGATATTTTAAGCCGCGGAAAACTTCCGATAATCTGCGGCGGTACCGGTTTTTATATAGACGCCCTTATCTGCGGAAATTATTTCTCTCCCGTTCCGCCACAACCCGAAATAAGAGCTGAACTTGAAAAGTTATCAACCGAAGAAATGGCTGAAAAACTGGCAGAACTTGATCCGGACCGCTTCGCTTCGATAGACAAGAAAAACCGCACTCGCCTCTTGCGCGCACTCGAAATAGTTGTATCTACCGGAAAACCAGTTCCAAAATTAAAAAAGAAGGCTCGCTACAATGCAGAAAAAATCGGCATCCTCTGGCCAATGGAAAAGCTAGATAAGAGAATAGAAATCCGCCTTGATAAAAGGCTTAACCCTGAAAAAGGCAAAGGAATGATAGATGAGGTAGCTGATCTAAAATTTCCTGAAAATGGAAAAGGGCTAAGCTGGAAAAGACTGTATGATCTCGGATTAGAATATAGGTACATTTCCCTTTATCTCAAAGGCGAATTAAATTATAAAGAAATGAGACAACAGCTCCTTACGGCAATTAAGCAATACGCCCGCCGGCAAATGACTTGGTTTAAGAAAGATAAAGATATTAAGTGGATAAAAAAATAAAGTTTTTATAATAGTAAAAATAGTCTTTAAAATCTGCCTGTAGGAACGGTCGTTTCTACAGGCAGATTTTTTATTTACCAACTAAAACAAATTTCTCTTTTTATAGTAAAATTTAAAGATATGCTTTTGTTTTCGAAAAAAGTTCTTACATCTTTATCATTCCCTCGCTGTATCCTTCCGAAGCCTCCGGCGCTTCGCCCATCCGTAGCTTTAGTGGAAGGAGAGAAGGAGGAAAGGAGGAAAGGAGGAAATCCAGTATTTCTTCCTTCACCCTCGTCGAGCTCCTCATAGCAATCGCCATCTCCGCCTTTGGCGGACCCGCCGGAGGCGGGCTCCCTTTGCGCCGCAAATCAACACCTTCTTTTAC
>JALOAR010000019.1 GCA_023228665.1 Candidatus Colwelliibacteriota bacterium
GATGATACCGAAAAATACCACTGTTCCTACAGCAAAAACGCAAATATTTTCTACCGCCGCTGACAACCAGCCGTCAGTAGAAGTTCATGTTCTACAAGGAGAACGACCTATGGCTGCTGATAATAAAACTCTTGCCAGGTTTATATTGGACGGAATACCTCCTTCGCCAAGAGGAGTTCCTCAAGTCGAAGTTTCTTTTGATATAGATGCGAACGGCATATTAAATGTTAAGGCAATAGACAAAGCGACTGGAAAGAGCCAATCCGTTAAAATTGAAGCCCAAACATCTTTATCTAAAGAAGAAATAGAGCGTCTTAAAAATGAGGCTGCAGTTCATGCAGATAGCGATAAAAAGAAAAAAGATTTGATCGAAGCTAAGAATCAAGGAGAGGCTCTTGCTTATTCGGCCGAAAAAGCGGTCAAGGATGCCGGTGATAAGCTTGATTCATCTATAAAATCAGAAGTAGAAGAAAAAATAAGCACTCTTCGTTCTGCCCTTGGTTCGGAAGAAAAAGAAAAAATCGATTCTGCTTCTGAAGATCTTTCTGCTTCACTTCAAAAAATAGGCGAGTCTTTGTACAATGAAGGTAAGGAGCCTGAACAAAATAATGAAGAAAACAAAGGAGGAGAAAATAAGGGAGAAGGCGGAAAAGAAGGGAAAGAAGAATAAGTTTTTCCGCGAAGATATATCCCTTAAAAAACCCGAAGACGCCGAAGCAGACTATTCGCTATGGAAGATAATAGCCGTTATTACTGTAACGGCTGCTTCCGCCGCGCTTTTCGGAATGACCTTATCTCATCAGTTTTCCCTTTCCAGAGTTTTTGGAGCAGGTTTGCTATTCGCTGCGTTTATAACCATTCAGCCTTTACTTATTAAAGATAGGAATAAAATATTATTTTCTGTTTTTCTTTCAGTTATTTCGTTATTCTTGCCATTATTTTTATCTGATATTCCGTTTTTCTCCCCTGTATTCTTTTCAGTAATGGTTGCCTCTTTTCTTTTTTTGGTTTGGGGGCAATTATCCGGAAAGGAAGAACTTGATAACGCTCTGCGTATCAGATTCTCAAAGCTGTCTGGAAGAGTTCTCTCTAAATCCCTTACCGCGATAGCTCTCACGGCAGCGATTGTTTTTGGTTGGAGCTTTAACATAAATACTCTCTTCTCGGAAAAATTTATCAATAGCATTATTGATATATCCAAGCCGATAATTGGTTATTATGTTCCAAATTTTGATCCAGCTATGAATTTTCGCGATTTTTTAGCCGTTTCAGCAAAACAATCGCTTGCAGGAAATAATGTCGTTGAATTTAATCTTATGCCGGAAACTCTTAAAAATCAGCTCATTAATCAAACGGTAGAAAATTCTAGAAGGTCTCTTGAAAATAATTTTGGAATTAATATAGACCTTAATCTTTCGTTTTCTGAAAATTTAAGAAATGCAATAACCGAGAAATTAAAAGATCCCGCCTCGTTGATACCGGCTGATCATCTTTCTATCGCTGCAGCAATTGTCATCTTCCTTATTGCTCGGGGAACGTTATGGATTTTTTCTTGGCTTGTTGCGGCACTGTCTTTCTTTGTGTATCAAACTCTCCTTGCTATCAGTTTTGCAGAAGTTACTCTTGAAACCAGAAGTAAGGAAGTTGTTTTATTGAAGTAACGAAAAAATGAAAAAAAATTATTATGACGTCCTTGGCGTCTCTAAAAACGCTTCGGACGAAGAAATAAAAAAAGCATATAGAAAACTTGCTCATAAATATCACCCTGATAAGCCCGGTGGCGATACGGATAGGTTCAAGGAAATAAGCGAGGCTTATCAGATTCTTTCTGACAAATCCAAAAGGGCTCAATATAATCAGTTTGGCAGTACCTTTGAAGGCAATAGCAATCCGTTCGGAGGCTTTAATAATGGTGGCATTAATTTTGATTTTGGCAATGTTGATTTTGGCGACCTCGGCGATATCTTTGAGGGAATATTTGGCGGAATGGCAGGCGGAGCCGGCGCCCGAAGGCCTATGAGGAGGAAGGGCTCTGATATTGAAACTGTAGTCAGCATATCTCTTGAAGATGCCGTAAAAGGAATAAAAATACCTGTTTCTTTTAAGACTTTTGTTGTTTGCCCGGAGTGCAACGGCAAAGGAGCTGATATTTCTAAAGGTTTTTCAAAATGTCATGTTTGCGGCGGCTCTGGAGAAGTAAGAGAAGCTAAAAGGACTATTCTTGGCACTTTTTCTAGAATATCGGTATGCAAAGAATGTAGAGGTACGGGAGAATTGCCGAAATCTCCCTGTAAGAAATGCGATGCTTCTGGAAGAATTAGGGGAGAGCGCAAGATAGATGTTGATATTAATCCGGGTGTCTTAAATGGTCAGATAATTAAAATAAAGGGAATGGGAGAAGCTGGTGAAAAAGGCACCGAAGCCGGAGATCTTTATGTAAGGGTTAAAGTTCTTCCTCATAAAAAATTTATCAGGCAAGGAGATGACCTTATTATTTTGAAAGAAGTTAAATTTTCTGACATTATTCTCGGCAATAAAATTATGGTTGAAACTATACGAGGAGAAAATGTCGAATTAAAAGTTTCTCCGGGGGAAAGCATTCGCAAGGAGATTAGAATAAAGGGAAAAGGAGCAACTAATAAAGGCGACTTAGTTGTTCTTCTCGATGTTAAAATACCTCCAAAAATGAGCTCCAAAGCTAAAAAAGCACTTGAAGAATTAGGGGGTGAGTGGTAGGATTTTTCTGGAACTGTTTCATGTATTTGAAGCAGGCTTAAAATCCGCCCGTAACTCAATGGTAGAGTAGCTGCCTTTTAAGCAGAAAGTTGAAGGTTCGAGTCCTTCCGGGCGGACAAGAAATCTTATGATTTCTTAGTCCGTTAAAGATAATTGAAGGACGAGAACACCGGACTGAAGGTTTTTCAGCAGAAAAACCAAGGGAGGGGAGCCTGAAACAAATTCTAAGCGACGGCGAAGAATTTAGTAGAAGGCGAGTCCTTCTATGCGGACAAGCGTATCTTATGATTTCTTAGTCCGTTGCGGATATTCCTAATTTCTATAAAATATGAAAAATAAAATATTATTTCTTCTTGCAGTTTTAGTGGTGGGTCTTTCAGCTGTGTTTTTTGCTTTGCCAAAAAGCCAGACTGGTATTGCCGGCTTAGATATGCCGGATGTTTTTTTAAACAGGTATATGCCTTGGAGGCTCGGTCTTGATCTGGTAGGCGGTACGGCTCTTACATATGATGTTGACTTATTAGGCGTTGAAAAATCTGACGTTGATGTTGTTTTGAACGGATTAAAGGATGTTATTGAAAAAAGGATAAACCTATATGGCGTTTCCGAGCCAAGGCTTCGAGTAGTTGAAAAAGGAGATAAAAAACAGCTTCTTGTAGAGCTTGCCGGCATAAAAGAGATAGGCGATGCTGTAAAAGAAATAGGTGAAACTCCTTATCTTGATTTTAGAGAGGGCTGTACTTTTTCTGAAGATGCGCTTGAATGCATGACAACCGGCCTTTCTGGAAGACATGTTGAAAAAGCTACCCTAGCAATCAGTTCTCAAGGCGTATCTGTCCCTGTCGTAGAGCTTGAATTTAATGAAGAGGGGGCTCGCCTTTTTGAAGAAATAACAGAAAGAAACGTCGGCGAAGTAGTTGCTATTTTTCTTGATAATAATTTAATAGAGGCTCCTGTCGTTTCTGAAAAGATTGTAGGAGGCAAAGCGCAGATATCCGGAGAGGGAATAACTTTAGAATCAGCAAAAATTCTTGTTGAGAGATTCAACGCTGGAGCTTTATCTGCTCCGATAAAGCTTGCTAATCAGCGCACGGTAAATGCTACTGCCGCGGAAGATTCCCTTAATAGGATAATTCTTGCGGGATTTGCGGGCTTGGTGCTAATCGTGCTTTTTATGATCGGCTATTACAGAGGCTGGGGGCTTATTGCTTCGCTTGCTCTGATTTTCTATGTTGCTTTTACTCTCGCTGTATTCAAGCTTATTCCCGGATTTGCAATGACTCTCGCGGGCATAACCGGTTTCGTGCTTTCAATCGGAGCAGCTGTTGACGCTAATATTCTTATATTTGAAAGGGCTAAGGAAGAAATAAAGAAAGGAGTTGATAAGCTCTCTGCGGTAGAATCCGGCTTTAGGTTTGCTTGGAGTTCTATTCGCGATTCCAATATAAGTACCATCATAACATCTCTCATCCTTTACTTGTTTACTACTAGCTTTGTTAAAGGCTTTGCCCTTACCTTGATGGTTGGTATTATCATCAATCTCGCAACCACATTTTTGGTTACCAGAAATCTTCTAAGGGTTTTTATATCTTCAAATAAAGCAAAAATTATTTCAGAAAAATCCAAATAAAATGAAATTGAACATTATAGGAAATAAAAAATGGTTTTTAGCTCTTTCAGGCCTATTTGTCGCGTTAGCTATTGTCTCAATAAGCGTATTCGGTTTTAACCTTGGTATTGATTTTAAAAGCGGTTCGATGTGGCAGGTTAAAGTTCCCGGGGCAGACGAAAGGATAATTCGCGATTTTGCCGTGAATGAGCTTGAGATTGATCCGATAGTGTCTTATGACGGCAACTCGGGATCTTACTCTTTAATATTTAAAGAAATATCAGAAGAAGAACACGTTAAAATGAAAGAAGCTCTTATCTCCCGTTTTTCCGAAGCTTCCGAACTTGATTTTGGTACTACTTCTCCCTCTATATCTTCAGAGCTTAGGGATAAGGCTGTATGGGTGATAATCCTAGTTCTTTTAGTTATAGCTTTTTATGTGGCTTTTGCTTTTCGCAAAGTATCTTGGCCGGTAAAATCATTTAAATATGGCATTGCCGCGCTTATTGCTCTGGCACACGATGTTGTTATAGCTGCGGGATTTTTTGTTCTTATAGGCCATTTAAACGGTATAGCTATAGACACTTATTTCATAGTTGCCCTCCTTACAGTTGCCGGTTTTTCAGTTCAAGACACGATAGTTGTCTTCGATAGAATAAGAGAAAATTTGCTAGGTCATAAAGGAAAAATCGATCTTTCCGAAATTATAAATCGCAGCATTAATGAAATAATTGTCAGATCGGTTAATACTTCAGTATCAACTATGCTTGCTCTTGGGGCGGTAGCTTATCTCGGCCCGGTTTCCGTAAAATATTTTGCTCTTACAATGATAGTAGGAATATTCTTCGGAACTTACTCTTCTTTATTCATCGCAGGCCCTCTTCTTACGATCTGGCACAAAATTGGATCGCGTGAAATTGCAAAATAAATATTTTAAATTAGTAGCCTCAACGCTTTAATATAATCTCTAACGAGGTTGACATAAATTTTAAAAAGTTGTAATATCAAAAGATGCATCTTTCTGCTTTAAATTTGGAAAAATTAATAGAGAAAGTAATTAATGACGCTAATTTTGATGCGCGAAGTTCCAATATTTTAAGAAAAAGATTTGGCCTTGAAACGCCAAAAACGGCAACCTTGCAGCAGCTTGGCGCCAAATATGGAATAACTAGAGAAAGAGTCCGTCAGCTTGAAGCACAGGCTGTTTCCCAAATAAGAAAAGGCATTGAATCTTTTGAAGAGGCTCAAGCTTTGAAAAATTTTGCCGAAGACCACCTTTCTCGTATCGGAGGCTTGCGCAAGGATGATACTTTTATGGAAGAGCTTCATATTGTTACTGAAGCAAATGAAGAAAAGGGAATTTTTGGAAATAAAGCTCGCTTTATATTTAAGATATTAAAGTATCCTTATTTTTCTGGAGAGAATGATTTTTTCCACAGTTTTTGGTATGTCGATAAAGGCGCTAAAAATAAAATGGAAATTATCCACAAGGATATTGTTAAAAAGTTAAAGAAAGTTGAGCATTTTGAAGAAATTTTTCGCGAGGCTGTTAAGCCTCACAATATACCGGAAAGTATTGCCGCTAATTATCTCTCCGTATCCAAAAAAATTGGCATCGGCCCCTATGGAGATATAGGCCTTAGCCACTGGGAAGAGATTAATCCAAAAACGGTTCGCGCCAAAGCTTTTCTTTTGCTTAAGAAAACCGGCGACCCTATGCATTTTACGGAAATTGCCAAGTTTATAGACAGCCATGCCCCAACCGTTCATAACGAGCTTATCAAAGATCCTCGTTTTGTTCTTATGGGTCGCGGAACTTACGGTCTTAAGTTAAAATAAGATAGTTATGGATTTTATAATCGAGACTTTAGGCGGATCTCTCGGCAGTTTGCTTATAGGCGGTCTTTTGCTCTTTATCGCCTTTTTTGCGTTAAAAGCCTTAATTAGTTTTCTTAAAAACTGGTGGCTGGACGAAGCCCAGAAGAAATTTATTTCCGAAATAGAGAATATTATTCTTGAAATAAAATTTCCTAAGGAAAACGAAATATTTCCTAAGGCAATGGAGCAAATGCTTGCCAGTTTTTACCAGATATATAGTTTTGGCATTAAGCCGGAAAAAAAATGGCTTGAAGGCCAAATAGAAGAAAGCGTTTCTCTTGAAATGGTTTCTTCTAAACAGGGTATAAGGTTTTTTATCAGGTTTAATAAAAAGAACAAGCCTCTTGTTGAAGCAGCTATTTTTTCCCAATATCCTGATGTCGAATTAGTTGAAGCGGAAGATTACGTTAAAGAATTTTCCCAGGATTTGCCGGATGAAGAATACGATATTTTCGGCGCTGATATGGTCCTCGGAAAGGACAGTGCTTATCCGATAAGGACATATCCTTATTTCTTTGGCGAAAGAAAATATGAAGAGCAAGAAGTTGATCCTATAGCTACGCTTGCCGAGGTTATGTCTAATCTTCAGTCTGATGAAAGGGTATGGATACAGGTTCTTATCAGCCCTGCCGGAAGCAAGCTAAGAGAAGCAGCTGACAAGCTTATTGCGAAACTATCCGGGAAAAAAGAGCCTCCAAAGAAAAAAGGGCTTGTCGGCGGATTATTAGAGTTTACTCATCAAGCCGCTCTTGCACCGGTTAAGTATCCCGAATGGTCAGGCGGAGAAAAGACGGAAGATAAGCCGAAGTCTATTTCCCACATAGAAAATGAAGTAATTAGAGCCGTAGATGCTAAGGCTTCTAAGCTCGCTTTTGAATCCATAATCAGGATTATCTATATCGATAAGAAAGATAGTTTCACCAGTTCTAATCCAAAAGCGGTAACTAGCGCATTCCAGCAATTCAATACGCAAAATCTAAATTTTATCCGACCGCATAAATTAACTATGACAATTCCTCCGCGCTTTTTCGTGCCGAATAGAAAGGAAATTCTTCTCAAAAAAAAGAAGGAGATATATAAAAACTACCTTAGCAGAAAATTTATGGCTCACACTAATGTTGAAAAAATGTTCAGAAAACATCTGGAACCTTCCCTATTTAATATCGAGGAGATTGCAACTATATTTCATCCTCCTATCAGAAAAGTTTCTGCTACAGGCTTAAGACAGGCGGAACCTAAAAAAGGCGCTCCTCCGGCAAATTTGCCTATAAGCGAATAATATTATTAAGACTATGGAAGATATTAATTTTTTTGGAAAAACAACTTTTAGAAATAAGCAGACTAAATTTGGAATAAAGATTGATGATCGCCGCCGCCATATGTATCTAGTAGGTAAAACCGGCATGGGTAAGACGACTATGATGGAAAATATGGTAATGGAAGATATTCGATCCGGTAAAGGAGTCGGCTTAATAGATCCTCATGGTCAGTTTGCCGAAAAAATATTAGATTTCGTTCCTGCTAACAGAATAGACGATGTTGTCTATTTTTCTCCTGCGGATATCGATTATCCAATCGGTTTTAATCCGCTTGAATCAGTTGGGGGAGAGTTTAGGCACCTTATCGCTTCTGGAATGATGGGCGTATTTAAAAAAATATGGGTTGATGCCTGGTCTGCCAGGATGGAATATATCCTGAATAACGCTCTTCTCGCTCTTTTGGAATTTCCTAATGCAACGCTTCTTGATGTAATGAAGATGCTTACAGATAAAGATTTTAGAAAAAAGACTGTTGAAATTCTTGAAGATCCCGTAGTTAAGAATTTTTGGGTTAACGAATTTGGAAAATATACGGATAGGTATGCCTCCGAAGCTGTTGCTGCCATTCAGAATAAAATCGGCCAATTTATTGCTAATCCGCTTATAAGAAACATAATAGGCCAGCCAAAATCTTCTTTAAGGATGAGGGAAATAATAGATGACGGAAAAATATTCATCGCTAATCTGTCCCACGGAAGAATAGGGGAAGATAATTCGGCCTTGCTGGGCGCTATGCTTATAACAAAGCTTCAGCAAGCAGCTATGAGCCGTATTGATGTTTCCGAAGAAGAGAGAAAAGACTTTTTCTTATATATAGATGAATTTCAAAATTTTTCCACCGATTCTTTCGCTGTTATTTTATCCGAGGCAAGAAAGTATCGCCTTGGCCTTATTCTCGCCCATCAATACATTGAGCAGTTAAGCGATGTCGTTAAACCAGCCATATTCGGCAACGTGGGTACGATAGTTTCTTTCAGAGTTGGCGCTGAAGACGCTGAATTCCTTGAAAAGGAATTCTATCCCGAATTTGATGCAAATGATCTTGTTAATGCCGGCAAGCATAATTTTTATGTAAAGCTTATGATCGACGGCGTTGCTTCAAGGCCTTTTTCAGCCCAAAACCTCGGCTTTCTTAGTAAAGAAGAAGGAGAAGAATCTTTTAAAGACCTTATTATAGAGCAGAGCCGAAATAAATATGGCCTCCCTAAAGTGCAGATAGAGAGAAAGATAATAGAAAGGTGGAGAGGCGAGGATGAAAAGCCGAAAGAAAGAGCTGCCCGTAAGGCTGAAATGCCAATAGAAAAAATGCTTCGCCCCGTAAAGCCTAAAAAAGAAATAGTTCTTGATGAGTTAAGAGATGCTCTTGATAAAGCTATTAGCAACGACGAGCCTCCGCCTGAAAATAATACCGAACTTGACGAATAACAGCTTATTCTTAGAAATAAGTCATTGAAAATTCCCGCTAGTCATTATTCTATGTTTGATTAATAGCCTAAAATAGGCGGGAGAAATTAAAATTATTTACTATGATCTCATACACCGAACTTAAAAAAGGAACAATAATCCTTCTAAATAACGATCCTTACGAAGTAGTTGATACTAAGTTTGTAAGAATGCAACAGCGAAAAGCTGTTGTTCAGAGCAAATTAAAAAATCTTAAATCCGGAAAAGTTATTGATAAATCTTGGCAGGCTTCAGAAAATATCGAAGAAGCTGATTTTCAAAAACAGGAAATAACTTTTATCTACTCGCATAAAGGAGAGTTTTGGTTCCAAGAAAAAGGAAACCCGCAAAACAGGATGATGGTTCCCGAAGATGCGATCGGCGACAATGCTAATTTCCTAAAACCACAAACAGACGTTACTGCTTATATACTTGAAGGAGAGATAATTAAAATAGTTCCTCCTATCAAGGTTGAAGTTGAAGTGACCGAAGCCCCTCCGGCAGTTAAAGGAAACACTGCTCAAGGAGGAGATAAAATGGTTACTGTAGAAACCGGAGCTAAAGTAACTGTACCTCTCTTTATAAATCAAGGAGATATTATCAGAATAAACACCGAGACCGGCTCTTATGTAGAAAGAGTTGAGAAAAACTAAACACATAAATAATCGATATCTAATCGCAAAACTTAAAAACCTGTAATTGGAAACGGCCGTTTCCAATTACAGGTTTTTTTGTCTACTAACTAAATCAATCCTTATTTCTATAGTAAAATAAGAAAACATGTCCATCCGCAGCCTAAAGAGATTCACCCGCCAAAATTTTGTGAAACAAAACTTAGGCGGGTTCACCCTCGTCGAGCTCCTCATAGTAATAGCAATTTTAGCCGTTTTGGCTGCAGCAGTAGTCATTGTCTTGAACCCAGCAGAACTCTTGGCCCAAGCTCGAGACTCTGAACGTATA
>JALOAR010000020.1 GCA_023228665.1 Candidatus Colwelliibacteriota bacterium
CCGGTTCTGGCTGGGTTGATGTTGATTTCTCAAGCATCCCCGGAGGATCGCCTATACCATTTCTTCCGGTAGATCCCTCGAATAATGCTACTTATTTCTATGCCTATATGTGCTCTGAAAGTCCAAATTATACTTTTGAACTTAACGGAAGGCTGGAATCTGAAAAGCACAGGGCGAAAATGGAAGATGACGGAGGAAATAAAAACGACTGCAGCACTTATATTGAAAACACTTGCTTCTATGAACTTGGCACAGAAGCCGGGCTTGATCTCTAAGAAAACGTGAAATATATATAAAAACCCCGTTTTTAGCGGGGGTTTTTATAAAAAGCAAAAAAAGTTAATTTAGATTTTAAAATTTATTTATTAGTCTTATGTTTCGCGATTTATCTTTTAAGTTTATTATATATATATGCCTTTTTTAGCGCTCGCTTTTGTTATCCTTCTTATCGGAGTTCAAATAAAAAAAAGAACTTTTTTAGAGAAAAAAATTAAAAAAATATTTTGGATTCCCGTCGCTGCCGTATTTTCTCTGTCAGTAATATTTTCTTTTATTCAATACCAATTATGGTTAGCGGGCGAACAGACCAAATATCTTCTTCCTCCCTTTGTACATATAAATAGTTTTCTTTTATATGCTTTTTTTCAGTTTTTTGCTCCTTATATTCTCGCTTTTATGCTGTCGGTTTTGCTTTTTTTACTAATGAAAAAGGCTAATAAAAAATACGGCGCTCGCTTTTTTGAAAAAGACGAGATATATATAGCTTTTCTTGGAGGATTTTTATCCGGCTTTCCCGGTTTTTTATTCTATCTCTTTGGAGTTGTTGCGGCATATCTAATTATTCATCTTTATAAATCTTTAATAAAAGGCAAAAAAGAAGTTATTCCTCTTTATTATCTTTGGTTACCGGTGTCGGCCTTTGTTATAATTAACAATATACTTTGGCTCTCACGGACAGGATTATGGAAAATATTATCCATATAATTTTCGAGATCTTTAAGCCTTATTCTTAGCCGCTATTTATTATGATAGACATACCCCTTAACCAGCTTAAAAGCATAGTTTTAAAAGAAGGCCTTATTGATGAGGTTAGTTTTGATTCCATAGCCGAAGAGGCAATAAGGCTGAAACAAAATGTTTCCGAAGCTCTTGTTTCGCGCAATGTTATTGCGCCGGGATATCTCTACCAGATACTTAGCCGATATTTTAATATTCCCATCGCCGAGCTTGGAGCAAAAGATATCGACGAAGCGGTTTTGCATCTTTTTCCCGAATCTCTTGCGAGGCAGAAGAGGGTTATTTTATTCGGTACGGAAGCGGATGGGAGTTTTTCTGCCGCTATGGAAGACCCTACTAACCTCGAAACAATCGAGTTTGTCGAGCAATATGTCGGGCAAAAACTAAGGCCGTACTTTGCAGCAGAAGGTGATCTTAATAAAGGGTTTGCTCTTTATGGAAAAAAACAATCCGAAGATTACAAAAAACTTATCGAAGACAGTATTAGAGAGTCGCTTAAGCTTGGAAAAAAAGGAGAAGAAGCTGCCGCGGATGCTCCGATAGTCGGTATAGTCGATAACATCATCGCTTATGCGGTAAGCCTTAGGGCTTCGGATATTCACTTAGAAATATTTGAAGACGGTATTCTTATAAGATACAGAATAGACGGCATTCTTCACGAAATAATGAAGATACCAAAAGCTGTTCATCCGGCAATTGTTGCTCGCGTAAAATTATTGGCAGGCTTAAAAATTGACGAACACTATAAGCCGCAGGATGGCCGTTTGAGATATAAGATAGGTCCTGAAATATTAGATATCCGTATTTCTATTATGCCGACATTCAATGGGGAAAAGGTAGAAATGCGTCTCTTAACTGCCGCGCAAAGACCGCTCTCTTTCCAAGAAATTGGTATGCTTGATGATACTATCAAAGTTATTGAAGACAATATTAAGAAAAGCTACGGAATGATAATAGTCTGCGGACCTACTGGCTCCGGTAAAACGACTACTCTTTACTCCATAATAAATGTCTTAAATCGCCCAGAAGTTAATATTGTCACAGTTGAAGACCCGATCGAATATAACATCAAGTATATTAACCAAACACAAATTAACCCGGCCGCCGGCGTAACTTTTGCAACCGGACTTCGCTCTCTTCTTCGCCAAGACCCGAATATAGTGCTTGTCGGTGAAATACGTGATGGAGAAACAGCTTCTATAGCAGCTCAAGCTGCTCTTACCGGCCACTTGGTTATGTCATCCTTGCATACTAATGATGCTCCTACGGCCATACCTCGACTTATGGATATGAATATCCCTCCTTTCTTGGTTTCTGCCGTATTGAATGCCATTATCGCCCAGCGTCTTGTAAGAAAGATATGTCTTGATTGCATATATTCGGTAAAACCAGAACCGGAAACAGTTGAAGCCCTTAAGCGTCAAATGGCGGAATTAGGCCTAGAAGAAGAATTCAAACCGCCTAAATTTATATATAAAGGAAAAGGCTGTCCCTCCTGCGGAGGTACTGGTTATAGAGGAAGAATTGGTATTTTCGAAACTTTGCATATAAGCGAAGAAGTAAGGAAAGAAATAGTCAGTGAAGGCTTTTCTCTCGATAATATGAAAAAGATAGCTCGCGCCCAAGGTATGATATCAATGTTTGAAGACGGTCTTCGCAAGGTCGAGAAAGGCTTAACTACAGTGGAGGAGCTTCTCCGCGTAATCAGGGAATAATGCGCTATCGTTACGTCGCCGCGATGCCAAATGGCAAGATGGTCGAGGGAGAAATAGACGCTGGTGCTCCGGCGCAGGTTATTGAATGGATAGCCGGCCAAGGCTATAAGCCTATATCAATTAAGGCTATAGCGGGAGAAACTTCAAAAGGGCTGATGAAGTCAGCTCTTGGCCAAAAAATAACTCTGACCGACAAAGTGTTTTTAACCAAGTATCTTGCTTTAATGCTCCAGGTTGGCACGGATCTTTTTCGCGCCATAGATATTTTAATAAGCGATTTTGATAAGCCGATATTAAAATCTTTTCTTGTTGAAGTAAGGGAATCATTAAGCCAAGGCAAGCCTTTTTACTCGACTTTTGCAAAATATCCCCAGTATTTTTCTTCGGTTGTCGTAAATTTGATAAAAGCGGGTGAAAAATCAGGAAACTTGGAAAGTGTTTTCGCAAATGTTTCCGGCAAGCTAGAAAAAGATCAAGATCTTAAGAATAAGGTTAGGGCAGCTTTTATATACCCGGTTATTCTTGTAGGCGTCGCCTTGCTGGTTCTTGCTCTTATGGTTCTTTTTGTTCTTCCGAGAATAGCGAACGTTTTTTCCCAGACCGGCGTCGAACCGCCATTTTTCTCTAAAATAGTGTTTACAATGGGGCTGTTTTTCGGCGAATATTCTTATATTTTCTTTCCTCTTTTTATTGCCGGTATGGTTTTTATTTGGTATTTCTTTTTCAAAAACAAAGTTGGCAAATCCGTTAAAGATAGGATATTGGTAAAAACTCCGATAGTTAAAAATATAATCAAGCAGCTTGCCATTCAGAGATTTGCCTCTACTTTTGCCTCTCTTCTTAGGGCCGGATTGCCGATTCTTGAAGCTCTTGAAATAACTGCCGGAGCTGTCGGTTCGGATGAGCTGACAACATCTCTTATGCGTATAGCTAAAGAAGGAGTTGTAAAAGGGCTTACCGTCGGAGAAGCCTTTCGCAGAGAGACATATTTTCCCCGCGTTGTTACCAACCTCATAGCTATTTCAGAAAAAGCCGGACATATGGAAGATGTTCTTGAAACTCTTTCTGATTTCTATGCCGGAGAAGTCGATTCATCGATTAAGATATTAGTCTCTTTTCTTGAGCCGGTACTCTTGCTGTCTCTCGGCCTTGTTATCGGCCTTATCGCCCTCGCGGTTATTGTTCCAATTTATCAGCTTGTTTCTACAATATAGCAATGTTTAAATTTTTCTTAAAAAAAATATTTAAAGTTAAAAAAAGAAGCTCTTGTTTTAATGAAAAAGGGCAATCTCTCGTAGAAATTCTTATAGCTGTCGGGATTTCTGCTACCTTGGTTGGGAGCGTTGTATCGACTTATGTCGTTTCTTTAAGATCTAACGCGAATGCTAGGTTGTCGGCAATCGGAACACAGCTTGCTCAAGAAACTTATGATAATGTTAAAGCATTAGCCGAAGCCAATTGGGTCGATATTTACTCGGTTACTAAAGGCGCTACATATTACCTTTCGCTTGCGGGAGACACATTCGATATTTCTTCAGGAACCCAAGTAGTAGAAGTAGACGAGGTCCAATATACCAGATCTTTTATTGTTGAGAACGTTCAAAGAGGGATAGGAGGGGATATAATAGAGATAGGCGGATCAGATGATCCATCAACTCAAAAAATAACGGTTACCGTAACTTGGCCGATAGCAGGCGAAACTGATAGTACTGCAATAACCGGATATATATCTAGAAATCGCAACGCATCTCTTCGCTCGACCAACTGGACTGAAGGGCCTGAAAATGAAGGACCATTTATCGGGCAGACATCGGGCTTTACTTCAAGCGACAATGTTGATTACACAACTCTTCCAGGAGTGATAAAATTACTTAACTTTTAATAATTTTGTATATGTTTAAAAATAATTTTAAAAACAAAACATTTTTTTCTAAAAAAGCTGTTTTACTTATCTTTGTTTGCGTTATTCCTTTTTTGATTGGGTTTTTCGCTACTGTTGCTTATGCCGCAACCAATATTGATCCGACTTACCCTAATTACTTTGCCTGGTCAGATACGATTGGTTGGATAGATTTCTACAGCACTGATTCTGTTGATATAAACAATAACAATCTTGAGGGCTATGCGCGTTTCGGTCCTGAAGGCGGACCTTATAACTATATTTCTCTTGATTGTGCAACTGGTCCTAGCGGATCGGATTGTTCGGTTCCGTACCAAGTTACAAACGACGGCAACGGAAATTTATCTGGCTGGGCGTGGTCGGATGCTCTTGGCTGGATAAGCTTTGATTGCCACAACCCCGAAACGGGCGGATCAGCCCCTGATTATAGCTGTGCGCAATCTTTATATCAGACAGAGATTGATGCTCAAGGAAATTTTACCGGCTGGGCATGGAATGATGTTGCCGGCTGGATAAGCTTTAATTGCAACCAAGATGAGACAGGCGACCAATGTGCTATTTCTGAATATAGGGTTAAAGGCGCGTGGACTCCGGGACCTGTTAAAGGAATATTGGAATCAGGCACTTTTGACACAGATCGCGAATCAGGCGTTGCTTTCAACTACATCGTTTGGGTTGGAGAGTTGAACGGCGGAAGAGTCTCTTTCCAATTTGCTACATCGGATTGCAGCAATGGCGCTACGAACGCTCCTGCCTGTGACGCTAATATTGGCTGGGGAGGAAAAGCCTCCGGCGACGGCGCTTTTCTTGGGCCAGCCGGTACGTCAGTTGAAACAGATATTTACATTCCAAGCGGGCCAAGCGTGCCTGTAGAGATAAGGAATCAAGATGTTCATAATAATAAGAGATTCTTCAGGTACAAGATATTTATCGAAACAGATGCAGGGCAGACGGGAACGCCGGTCGTTCAAGATGTTATCGTTAATTGGAGCCCTTAATTATGTTCTGCTTTCCTAACAGGAGTCGAAGAGAGAGCGGAGTAGCAGCTCTTCCGGTTATTCTTTTGATATCTGGAATTATCCTTGAGATAGTTGCTGCCAGCGCTTTTCTTGCCTTCTCTTTTTCAAGCGGCAGTTTTGGAACTTTACTGGCGACAGAGGCCCTTTTTGGAGCGAGAGCTGGTGCAGATGATGCGATATACCGCATCATAAAAAACAATTACTCTACCTCGTACAGCCTTACGACTACTACCGGTTCGCATACTGTTGTTATTGATATTACTGTTGAAAAAGACCCCATAGATCTTGGGTCATGTTCGACCGCCTGGGGATGTCGTTATAGAATATATTCAACAGGAAGGGTTTTGTTTCGCGAGAGAAAAATCGAAGTTGTTCTCGCAGTCGACCCCAACACCAGAGAAATTAGGAGAGAGTCGTTTAAAGAAGTTGAAATATGAAGCTACCCGCCAAAATAATAGAACCTATAAGTTCTCTGCTTAAAAAAATAAGCCCTATCGAAATAGCTGGCGGGTTTGTCGTAAGCGATTCAGCGCTTCGCTATATGCGCTTCAACGAGAATGGTGCTGTGGCGGTAAGCACTTCTCTTAGGCTTCCGCCGGGAGCGGTTGTTCAGGGAATTATTAAAGATGTTGAAACTGTTACTGCGGCTCTGCGCCAGATGAGGGGCAATGTCGGCATCCGATCTTCCCGAAACGCGGAAGTTGTCCTTTCAATAGATTCAGGAGCGGTTTATTCCCAGCTTTTTAATCTTCCTCAATTAGAGGAAAACGCCCTTTCTGAAGCTGCTGAACTTAATATTCAAATGATATCTCCAATAAATATCAAAAATGCCTACTACAGCTATCAAGTAGTCGGCAGGTCCCAAGATAACGGGTCAGTCGGGGGATACGAATTACTGGGAGCATTTATTAATGCCTCCGTAATAGATACTTGGATTACAGCGTTTAAAAATGCGGGTTTTCTTCCTATCGCTGTTGAGTTTCAAGCTTTAAGCATAGCGCGCGCCGCCTCTGAAATTGCGGGAATCGGTAAAGGAGACATATCGCTCTTATTAGATGTATCAAGCGAAGGTCTGGATCTTATTATTCTTAAAAACGGAAATCTTTACTTTGATTATTTTTATCCATGGAGATTAATTCAAAGAGAGGATAAATCAATATCAATAGAAAAATTCAAACAAGTTTTAATCAGTGAAACGAGTAAGGTTATGAATTTTTCTTTATCTAAATTTAATGGAGAGATTAAGTCTATATGGTTGAGTGCTGAAAACATAAGCGATGAAATGGTTAATACTCTTAGAGCGCAATTTCCTTCAATGCCTGTTTCTGAAATTAATGTAGGCGGCAATAAGCTTTCAGCTTTATGGCTGCCGGTTATGGGTGCCGCAAAAAGAGGAATGATTCTTCGTTCCGAAGACGATCTTATTTCTCTCGGACCTTTAAGCGTTATTGAAGAATACGCCGAGAACCAGATAATTTCGATGATAAAAATATGGAGAAATGTTTTTGTTATCACTCTATGCTTCTTCTTGTTCGTATTTAGTTTAAGCAATCTTTTCTTGAGAAGAGTGCGTTTAAGCACCGGCCAACAGTCGTTAAGAACTCTTTCTGCTGAAGAATCGAGAGAGCTTGGCGAACTAAGAGGTAAGGCAGATGAGTTTAACAAGCTTGTTTCTTTTGTCGGCGAAGCTAGCCGGCAAGAAAACAGAGTTTATCCTTTTGTATCAAAAGTGATAAATCTTGCTTCAAATATTGAAATAACCAGGCTTTCTGCCCAGAATTTTAGCCAGCCGATAGTTTTAAATGGAAACGCTCCTTCAGCAGATGCCGTAATACAATTCCAAAAAAGATTAAGCGATCTTCCTAATATTACCGATCTTCAGCTTCCTCTTTCGAGTTTGTCCACTGCTCCGAATGGAAGAACAGCTTTTGTAATGTCATTCAGAATAATGAATCTCGATTTCTGATAGCGCTTTATTAAGCAAATCTCTGTCTGCAGGGCTTATTTTTTTAAGCACAAAATCGCCTGCCTTTCCCTTCTTTTCTCCTCTAACTCCTATTCTTAATCTCCAAAAATTTTCTGTACCGAGATGCTCAATGATAGATTTGACGCCATTATGTCCGGCGCTTCCCCTCCCAATATCCGCTTTATAGTTGCCGGCATCTATATCTGAATCATCGTGAATTACCAATATTTCCTCGGGGCTTGCTCCGAAATGTTTCATTGCTGCCGCTACCGCCTTTCCTGATTCGTTCATAAAAACAGTCGGCCTTATAAAGGTCTTTTCCCCGCAAGCCGCGTATTCAAAAGGCTTGCCTCTCCATATGGAAAAGGGCTTTTTAAAACCCTCCTTGCCGGCAAGTCTAGCTAAAGCCTCTGCTCCAATATTATGGTAAGTGTCTTTATATTTGCTCCCGGGGTTGCCGAGGCCGATTATTAGTTTCCAATTTTGTTTTTCCATTTCGTTGACTAATTCTTTTGTGCACCGCTATTATTACATTAATACAAATTTCGTTTAGAAGCGAAGCTTAATATGAAAAAAATATATCTTGTTATTTGGGAAGCCCTTGAAGTTATCTTGGTCGCTTTTCTCCCTTTGTTTGTTTCGTATCATTTTCTTGCCAGGCCTTTCCTGGTGCAGGGAGCAAGTATGGAACCCAATTTCCAAACGGGTAATTATCTCGTAGTGGATATTATTTCTTATAAGTTTGGCAACCCTGAAAGGGGAGACGTTGTGGTATTCCGCTATCCGGGAAACCGTTCCCTTTATTACATAAAAAGGGTAATCGGCTTGCCTGGCGAGCGCGTTACTTTAATGAGCGGAAATATATTTATCAACGGCGAAGTCCTTAAAGAAAATTATATTCCTTCATATGTTGAAACAGATGCTTTTGACGAAACAGATTTTCTTTTAGGAGAAGAAGAATATTTTGTAATGGGAGATAATCGCTCATCAAGCTTTGATTCCAGGAGTTGGGGTCCTTTGGGTAAAAATGATATAGTCGGAGTTGTGAAGATGAGAGTTTGGCCTCCATTAGAAATATACAAAGACTCTCAATAAAAAAATAAGCGATATGAGCAATACTGCACCAAAGGAGCAGAAAGAAGAAAAACAAATTTCCAAAAAGAAAATTTCTTTTCAGACCCCGAAGGGTATGCGGGATATTCTCCCGGAAGAATTTCATTATTGGGAGAAAGCTCGCGCTGTCGCTTCGGAAATAGCCGATTTTTACGGCTTCGGCCAAATTGAGACGCCTGTCCTTGAGCAGGCGGAACTTTTTTCACGCGGAGTCGGTATGGGTACTGATATCGTCGAGAAAGAAATGTACGTTTTAAAAACAAAAGGAGGCGATACTCTTGCCCTGCGTCCCGAATTTACCGCTCCCATAATGAGATCATTCATCGAGAATGGTATGAGTAAAAAGCCGCAGCCGGTCAAGCTTTGGTATTTTGGACCTAACTTTCGCCACGAGCGACCTCAAGCTGGCAGGTTCAGACAATTTTACCAAGCGGGCTTTGAAATAGTCGGCGGAGAGCCGGACCCG
>JALOAR010000001.1 GCA_023228665.1 Candidatus Colwelliibacteriota bacterium
TGTCCATGAGGAATTATCTGTAAGGCCGGATCTTAAAACAGAAAGCATAGGAGAAGGAACATCGAGAAGGGTAGTTATAAAAAATATATAGCAAAAACAGTTTAAAACAGCTCGCAAAAAGCGGGTTGTTTTAATTTTAAACTGATAAATTTTATTAGAAAGCTCCACCACTGCTTCCGCCACCACCTTCGCCACCACCTCCGGAAAAACCGCCCCCTTCGCCTGTTGCGCTAGAGGGAACTCCTATATCGTCCGAGGTATATTCGATGTTCGGATTGGATATTTCTTCCAGTTCTTCAACTTCTATCTCTTTTATCTTCGTAATATTCGGATTAACAATATTAAGCAATATCCAGCCAAAAGCAATAAGCCCGAGCCCTTTTGCGGCGGATAATATCCATTCTTTAGCGTCTTTTTGCTTAGATTCGCTATCTCCAGCGGTCGTGTAGAGGATGCCGGCATAGATAATAGTTCCAAGAGCTAAAATAGCGCCAACTCCAAGTCCGAGGTTAAATATATTTTCAACACCTCCGGGGATAAAATCGCTTACAGCTTTTATTATTCCTTCTTGAGCGAAAGCTGTCGGGATGATAGTCATATTTATTATTGTAATATCTTATGGTTATTTTGGATATTACAAATAAGTTATCAAATTAAGAATTAATTTCTTTTTCCATTTCTTCGGCTTCTTTCAGGGCAGCTTTTCTTATTTCTATAACTTCTTCCGGATTAGTGGTAATTATTTTGTTTTCAAAAGAAGAAGGAATTATCTGTATAGCAACATGCTTTTGGCCTATCAGCATTAAGCCTTGGCCGACACTGACTTCTATAAGGTAATTTTTTTCAATATCAGTGAGGCTGAAAGCTTTAGCAACTGTATCGATGGTTGCGGGAGACTGCTTAAGCAGGAGTTGTAGAGAAGAGTTGGTTATAACAGGTCTTCCGTAAGGAGAGCTTAAAAAGTCTTCGACATCTTGCGTTATCGTAGTTATGCCGAGATAGTATTTTCTTGCCCTCCTGACAAGGTTAAAGAGAAAGGCAGCGGAATCGGGATATTTCATCATAAGCCAGGCTTCATCAACGACCATTATTCTTCTCTTAAGTTCGGAGCGGACAATATTCCATACATAATTTAAAATTATGTACATTGCTATAGGCCTTAACTCTTCTTCAAGGTCCCTGATAGAAAAAACTATAACTTTATTCCTAACATCTATATTTGTCGGGCGATTGGTAAAGCCAGCATAACTGCCCTTGGTAAATCTGTACAGCCTGTCGGCAAGATTTTTTCCTCCATCCATGCTTCGGAGAATATTTTCAAGATCTTCTAGCAGAGGCGGTTCGGCTTCTTTAAAGTCTCTGCCCGGGGCTATATCTCTTGCAGCGTAAGTTTCGGTGATAGCCCTATCAAGGATCCCTTCTTCTCCGGGAGTGACTTCTCCTACCATAAGCTTAATAAGGCCGGTCAGGCTTGCTATGTGAGATTGGAGAACTTCTGATTCGTCTTCTCCTTCGGGGATAATCGGTATATCAAAAGGGTTGATGCTGTCTTTAGAGGTAAGCGATATTTTAAATGTTTCTCCGCCGACAGCTTCAGATAGCGCTTCATATTCGTTTTCAGGGTCTATTATGAGAACGTCTGTTCCCATCATTATGGATCTTAAAAGTTCAAGCTTTGCGGCATATGATTTACCGGCTCCGGATTTTGCAAAAATTACGGAATTATGATTTTCAAGATTAAACCTATCGAATATAACTAGGGTATTGTTGTGGAGATTTAATCCATACATTATTCCTTCATCAGATGTCAGATCAGGAGAAATAAACGGGAAGAACGCCGATGCCGGACTGGTATTCATACCAAAAGTAACATCAAGATCGTTTTTGGCAATCGGGGCCGTAGATGTCCATAATTTTATCTGTTCGAACATAGGCGACTTTATCGTTACAAGAGATCTTTCAAAAGTTGAGGCTATTTGATACTCAATCTTTTTAATTTCATCTAATGTATCAGCGTATATGGCACAATAAAGGCTAACGGCAAAAAGCCTTTCTCTTGTTTGCTGAAGCGTATCGCGGAGAGTTTCCGTATCGAGAAGAGCTGTTTCAAGGCCAGGGTCTCTTACTAATCCTTTTTCTTCTCTTTCGGCGATAGCGGCGGAAATAGAGGCGGATTTTTTGGAAAGATTTTTAAGAGCTATTGCGGTGTCAACGGGGGATATATGGATTGAAATATCCATAAGTTCCGGCAGATTTATAATTGGATCAAGCCAGCTTGCCGCAAGGTATCGGGGGTAGTTTATAACGAAAAAACTTTTAACAAATTTATCATTAACTTTGATGTAGTCTGGCTTTATTTCTATTTTTTGGGATGCAATAGGCTCTTCTTCCGGAACAGGCTCTCTTTCTGTTGTTTTAGGATTATAAAAATTGCGGCATAACTCCTTTAATTCAATATCGTTTAATACGACAGCTCTCAAGCCAATCTGCCTTAGTCCTTGAAGTACTTGTTCCGTTCTAAAATTAAGCTTTTCCGTATATTGCATAAGCTCTTCTATAGGCATATTAGCAATGCGCTTATCCTCTTCTTTTCGCTTCTTACCTACAGAAGCAATAGTTACCGGCCTAAAAGGAACGGTAACGAAAAAACTTTTTTCAACAATTGCATTTTCTGAAACAAAATCTTCAATAAATTTAATATATTCGGCAAATTGGCCCTTTATTAGAGGGTTTTCCTCTTGAACCATCTTTTCTTTTATATTTTCTAAATATTCCCTAATAGCTAACCGGCGGGAGTGGATATTAAATTGGATGTTAAAATCAAGGGAATTAAGAAGGTTTTGGAAGGCGGATATTATGGAATTTTGCTCTTCTTCCGACTTGAGGTCTAAATTAATGCCGGCTACCATAATAACCTTTCTTATACCGCCATCTTTAAGAAAGATAGTGTTGTTTCTTATTTCTTTTATATCAACGACAGAATTTGTTGATCCTATAGATTCTGATTTTGGCATATTTATTGGTTGCCGTTATCTGTAATCGACTCTGCGCGCGGTAGCAACTTCTCCTGAAGGCTTTCTTACCAGTTCGTATTCTTTCTTTGTTTTAGCGCTGGCGTTTTGTTTCAAGCTCTCTTCCCTGAAGGGAATAGGCGACGATGTAGTAGTAATCTTATTAAATAAGTCTTGCAAGCGAGATTTCTTCTGGGGAGCAATTTTAGCCGGTATTTTTTCTTCCTCGGTCGGAGGAACTTCGAACTTTTTAACTTTAGGAAGAGGCTCTATTTTTTTCAGCCCGATAACTTCAGCTTTGGGTTTTATAGAAAGAGTTTTAGGTTCCCACAGATAATTAAAAGCCGATATTATAAATATAGTCATCGGCCTGCCATTTATTTTTATAAGGGCTATGGCTAGGGCGCTGCCTATGAGGATTGCTGAAATAGCAAGCCAAAACCACGTTGTTAATATAGGAAACAATAAAAAAGATATAATGGCCGAGAAGGAAATATAAGTAAACTGGACTATTGTAAAAGGCCCTATTAGCTTATTTTCTGTTTCAAATTGGGGAACTTGAAATTGCATATATTCTCGAATTTTAAGTAAGACATAAACAAATTACAAAGGCAAATCCTTTAAATCCACAACGTTATCAGGGTCAACCTTCTTATTATTGCCGGTTTTTCCAAATTCAAGATTAGCAAAAGGAGCTTTTTCTTCTCTTTTCGGCTCTTCGGAATAAAAGATAGGCCTTAGCGGATTTCCGCTATTATTGCTCATTGATGCTTTTTGCGGAAATTTTTCTTCGTGGATGACAAAAGGTGTCGGTTGTTCTTCAGGGGAGTCTTTTTTATCAAAATTAGGAGTTGCTATTTGAGGAGCGCTTTTTTCTTGAATTTTTTCGTTTATTTCTTTGGCTGGAAAATTATTATCTTCACCGAGAGGTTCTATTTTTGCGTTTTCTTGATAAACGGGTTTTATCGGAGAGCTTTCGGGAAGCTTAGTTTCCGGGATTTGTTCTGCCGGAAGCTTTTTTTCGGGTATTGGCGCCTCTTGGGTACTGGAAGGCGCAACAGGACTGACCGGACCTAAAGTCGCGGGGGATTTTTCTATTTGAGAGATTGTTGAAATATCGATGCCAGAGGCTTTAAGGGGTTCTTTTATCGGCGCTAAAAGCAGGTCAGTTATTTTTTTAGTTAATTCATCAATATTATCGGCAGGGACGGATTTTAATAACTCTTCTTTTAATTTTTCAGGCTTTATTTTTTTAAGAATTAGATCTAATACAGCATCTGAAATGATAGCTGAATTTTTAAGATTAAATTCTTTTCGAATAGAAACGATTGAGTTTATAAAATCATCAGAATCTATCCATGATTGGATATCAGGTAAAAGTTCGTTGAATTCCATAGGTTAATTCTAAACCCAATCGCCTTTCTTTTTAAGTACGTTAACTTTAGCGTCTAATCGGTTCCATGCCTCATTTTTTTCAGGGGATGATAATTTTTCTTTTGATTCTTCTACTAATTTGAGCAGAGCTTCATCGATTTTTTTCTTATCAATAGTGGTTCCCGTCTTAGCTATGTTTGTAAGGTTGGCGTTAGAGAGATCAAGGATAGATTCGGGGTTTGTAAGCGGGTCAAGCCTGCCTACAACATAATCGGATATTTTCTTATCAAAGTCTCTTCTTATCTTTTGGAGCTTAGCTACTTCAGCTTGCTTGAAGCTGTTCGGATTATTTTTATATTCATTTTCAAGAGCTTGGATTGTTTCGACGCTCTTTTCTATCATTTCATCCGTGCCGTTCTTTAATACATCAGAAATGCTTTCGTTTGCCATTAAGAGCATATTTCTAAGTTCAGCTTTAAGCTTATTTGCTTCTTCTGGATTAGTTTCTTTTTTAATTTCTTCAAGCGTCGGTATTTTCTTTATAGTCTCTTGAGCCAATTCAGATCCAAGCGCTTTCTCAAGCTTCCTAAGAGCAATAACTTGTTTTGGTTGAAGGGAAGCACTGTTTTCAGCATATTCCTTTTGGGTTTTAAGGATAGCGGATACTATGGAGTCTTTTCCTTCTTTAGAAAGATCCTTAACGTCATCTTCTTTCAGGCCAAGAACGAGGGATGGGTTTTTATCAATTTTAGTCGAATCAAGCCCAAGTTTTTCTTTAAGAGCATAGCCTGCTTTTTTGCCAATTGATTCGGTTTCTCCCACTCGCCTCTTAATAATTTTTTCTCTTATTTCTTTTTCTGTAGGTACGGATATTTGCGGCTTAACTCCCATTTGAGACAGTATGTTTTTTGCGCTATCTCCGATTTCAAAAGATTTACCGGCACCTTTTAAGAGTTTTGCCGAAAGATCCAGTCCTTTTGCTGTTTTACCTTGGGCTTTAAGCTGATCAGCTCGCATTTTAGCGCTTATCTGACCGCGTCTTAGAATACCTTGTGTTTTTCCAGCAATGAATCCAATGCCTCCGGTTACTCCGGCGGCTATAAGCTTGCCGCTTATTCCGCTGAAGTTAATTGCGAGGTAAAGACCTATACCGCTTATAACTATGACGGCGATAAGCTGGGCAAGGACGATAAAGATACCCTCCGGAGTACCGCTTGTCGAGGTTGCTGCTGAAATTATAGTGTTGGCAGAATTGCTGCTTATAGACGAGAGATATTCAGAAATAAAAGCGAGGAAAAGTATTATAATCGGGCCGAAAAATGTCCATTTAAGGAATTGCTGCCACCAAGTTGACCAGACGTTTCCCTTACCTAATTTAAGATCTTTAAATATAAACCCGAACCAAATAAGAGGAGCAAAGACCATTAATAACATCAAGATGACATATCTCAAGATAAGGAATAAAGCAAAAGCAAGAAATGTCAGAGCGGCGACGATACTTAATATTGAACCAGCTATAAGCGCTAAGTAGTCGAGAGCGAGTCCTCCTACAAGTTTAGTAAAACCGCTACTCTTGTCTTTTATTTTTTCTGCTTGTTCTTCAAGCTTTTTTCTTTCTTTATTACTTAAGTCTTCGTCACTTGGGTCAATAGTTGAGACGCCTTCATATGAGATGGCTCCACCTCCTGAATCAATTCCTTCTCCTGCTTGAAGCGCATTCTTAAAATCTTGGTATAAATATGGGGCTATAAATCTAAGAGTTATTTTACCTGGGCAAGGCGCAGCAGATTCATATATGGATTTAGTAATATTTGTTCCTAAATTTGCCAAGCTTCCGGCAATAGGTATTGTGAGATTAACGAGGGCGGCGCCGACAAGTAGTTTTATTAAAAGCTTATTTGCCGAAAACTGGTCTTTTTGGAGTCGAAGAATAGTTGCGATACCGATAAACAAAAGGCTTATAACAAAACCAAGATTGGCAAATTGTAATATTATTTTTCCTCCATAGGAGACGAGGGTATTACTTGTGGTTAAGCTAAGGTTTAGTTCTAAACCAGCTGATATAAGGGCTCCTGCAGCCCAGTTAGCAAGCGAAGCGGCTACTCCCCACATAACCGCTTTCATCCATATGTTTCTTATGAAACCAACAGCGTCTTCTATAGGCTCAAATATTCCTCCAACCTGAAAACCGAATATAGTTAGTGTTTCGAGAAAGCTAGTGGTCATATCTAAAGCCATAAATCCAGCTCCCCATAGTATATTGTGAACAATAAAAGTAGATATAGCTGTTCTATACTTTTCTGTTTCAGCGAGACAGGCATCATCGCTTAAATTATCATTATAAGAAGACTGCGGAAATTGTGTTTCAAAAGCTTCTTGAACAACGGCGCTTACGCATGAATTTGTTTTAAGATTGCAGTGTGGTTTGTCTTCTTCGAGGCAGTCGGAATCACTCCTGCATCCTTCTTTACATTCGTAGCGTTCGAGAAATGGTTGGTAAATGCAAATTTCCCCAGAAGAGCAATTATTATCATTGTTTTGACAATCTTCCTGTACTTCTCCGCCTTCAGCAGCGCAAAATTCGTTACAAGCTTCATTATCTGTAAAAGAGGTTCCTGCGGCAGAACACATACAAGTTTGGCAAGTTTTAGTGTTTATCGGGTAATAATTATAAAGCTCAAGCCATAGTGGTTCTGCGCAGTATTTTCCCCGAGGGCACGATTCATCATTACTACAAAGAATTTCGCATTCTTCAAATGGGCTACAGACTGCTCCGGCACCACACGAGGCTAAAAATAATGGTGTAGAAAAAGGATCGTCGGGGTTCGTCGGTCTTTTACTTGCGTCGCACTCGGCATTAACAATTGCGGGCGTAAATATTAAAAATGCCAGGAAGATTACGGATATTATTTTTCGCAACATAATATTACTTAAATAATACCAGAAACGCTTGAGTCCTGAAATACAAATTATGCTCTTTATATTTTTTTAGCTATGCAAACAATATCTTCAGGGAAGATATCTTGAGGTCTTGCGTCCGGAATAATATTGCAATCAATGAGGAGTTTTTCCGCTTTTGATTTGCTTATCTTTAAGGAATCAGAAAGGTTGTTTACCGCTTTTTTTCTCGGTTGCTTAAAGAGAGCGCGGACAGTTGAGAAGTAATTATCAGGGAGTATCGCATTTTTTTTATCAAGCGAAATAACAGCGGAGTCTACTTTTGGCTCTGGACGAAAGTTTTTCTTGCTGACGGTAAAGAGATGTTCGGCACTTGCCCATCCTTGTACAACGGAAGAGAGGAGGCTTGCTTTAGGAGGAGTACTGCTTATGCGTTCGGCAACTTCTTTTTGAATCAGTAGAACTGTTTTTTTAGGAGGGTTGGGCATTTCGGATAATTTTCTTAATAGTCGCCCAGTTATGTAGTAGGGGATATTGCCTACAAGCTTCCAAGTTTTTGGCAGTTCAAGATTAGGCAGTATTTCTACGGCATCTCCGGGAATTATTTCCAATTCGGGGATTTTATTGGATAGCTTAACCGCAAGCCCCATATCTTTTTCTATGGTTGTTATTTTTTTTGGTTTTTTATCCAATAAAAAACGGGTAAGCTCTCCATGGCCGGGGCCGATCTCTACAACAGTATCTTCTTCCGATATATCGGCGGAATCAGCTATTTTTTTCAAAACAGCTTTGTTTTGCAGGAAGTTTTGCCCAAGGAATTTTTTAGCGCACATATTTAATCCAAGTATATAGTATCTTCGTCTTTATATTGAAAATTATCAAAGATAACCAGTTCGGGCGGTATTTCATTCAGGAAACGAGAAGATCCGCGGAAGAAGGATATGGAAAGTTTTTTCTTCGCTCTCGTCATAGCTACATACATAAGGCGGCGCTCTTCCTCAATATCGTTTTCTCTAAATATGGAGCGTTCGTGGGGGATGAGCCCTTCAGAGGCGCCGGCAAGAAAAATGTTATCGAACTCAAGCCCTTTTGCCATATGAATAGTCATTAGCCTGACGGGAGAAGAGTCATCTTGGCGAGATGAACGCTCTTTAGGCTGATCAGTTGTTTCCAGAAGGGATATCCTTTCTACGAATTCGCTTACGCTACTAAATCCTCCGGCAAAAGAGATGAGCTCTTTTATATTTTCCATACGGTCTTCATAATTCTTTTCTTTTTGGATATAAATTGCGTAATCAGTTTCCTTAAGAATATAGCCGATGAATTCGACGGGAGATAAATTATCTGCCATTCCCGGCAAATTTTCGAGAATAGGCTTGATGCGGGTTTTTCTGAACCCTTTAAACATTCTTTCTTTATTTATTTCATCAAGCGGATTGATGCCGTATTTTAGGGCGGAAACAATATCTTTTATTTCTTTTCGGTCGTAGAATTTAAGGCCTCCGTATATGAAATAGGGAATATCGGCAAAAATGAGAGCTTGTTCTATAGGGCGAGATTGGGCATTTGTTCTGTAAAGAATGGCGGAATTGATTCTATCTTCATTATATAATTCGTTTGCTAGCCAGTTTGCTTCTTCTTCAGCGTCTGCAAAACCGGATATTTTAATAAGGTCGCCTTCATTATTTTCTGTCCATAATTTCTTAGGGCGCTGGTTTAGATTATTGCTTATAAGGGCAGAAGATGCTCTGACAATATTTTGAGTTGACCTATAATTTTGATCGAGCACGACGACTTTTGCTTCAGGAAAATCTTTCTCAAAGTTAAGGAAGTTTCGGAAATCCGATCCTCTAAAACTGTATATGCTTTGGTGATCGTCCCCTACGACGCTTAGATTTCTTTCTTTAGCGGATAATAATTTTATTAGCTTGTATTGAGCGGTATTTATATCTTGATATTCATCGACGAGAAAATATCGAAATATATTATGGTAGTTATCCAGTTTTTTTCGCGATTCTTGCAATAAGCGAACAGGTTTTTCTATAAGATCGTCAAAATCAAAAGCATTTTGCCTTTTAAGCGCATCTTCATATCTTTCAAAAAGCAATGATATATTCTCATCCTCTGCCGATTCAGCTCCGGCAAGTTCGTTTTTGATTCGGGAAAAATGTTTTCCAACTATATTGTGGTGATATTTAACTTTGTCGAGATCGGCGTTTTTAACTAAGTTTTTAATTAATTTAGCCATATCGTTTCCGTCAAAAATCGTAAAATTTCCGTTTCTGCCAAAGTTTCGAGATTCTTTCCTAAGCAATCTTGCGCCAAAGGAGTGAAATGTTCCTATAAAGGGAGTGTTTTCTTCTTTTGGCAAGAGGGCAAGTATCCTTTCTTTCATTTCCCCAGCGGCCTTATTTGTGAAAGTTATGGCCACTATTTGTTCAGCAGGAACCCCTTGAGACAGCAAATATAAGAGGCGGCTTGTAAGAGTCTTAGTTTTGCCTGATCCAGCACCAGCTGTTATTAACAAGGGACCTTTTTTGTAGCAGGCGGCTTCGAGTTGCTTTGGGTTTAAATCGTGTGGTAGTATCCCGGCCATTAGTACAGTATTATCAAAAACGCTATATTTTACCATCTTGATTGCCCTAATGGCTTTTGTAGCGCTTATTTTTTCTTTGCCGGCGCTTATTGTAGTAGATGGAATTGAAAAGAGTGAAAAATCTTCGGCTGTTGCGATAAGTAAAAAAACATCTTCTTCTGTTTTTGATAAAGATATGCCTATCCCTCTTATAGGGGAAGGTATGATGATGGGCAGTCAGGATTTTTCTGCGAATAATGCTCTTTTAAGGGAACAAGATTTTTCAGCCAGCCAATCTTATTCTTCTCTTAGCGAGGAAGGCGCTCAATTTGCCGGAGAGTATGGCGATGAAGATGTGTTTTTTGTTTCTTGCGGTGTAAACGTCAAAGCTTTAAGATCCGGGCTCATAGTTGCTGTAGGGGAACCTGGAAAGTGGAATGAAGGCAGGGGAGGATATGTAATGGTAGAAGATATATATTATTCCGGATCGGTTACCGTATATTCTCATTTTTCTGAAATATATATTAATGAAGGCGATTTTGTTGAAGCAGGCGATAATCTTGGACTTGCCGGATCATCGGGAGATCTCTTGCCTGGGGGATCTTGCCAGTTAGGAATAGCGCTTAAATAAATTATTGATATTATGGAAGGATGTTTTTTAACCGATACTGAAAAGCTTCGGCGACATGGTCTAAGCTAACGGTATCGGATGCAGCTATATCAGCTATAGTGCGAGATGTTTTAAGCAGCCGATAATAGCCTCTTGATGATAAGTGAGAACTGTCAAACATTTTTTTAACGAATTCTTCAGCTTCCTTTGAGAGGAAAATTGTTTCATCGCATTGTTTTGAAGTGAGGGTTGCGTTGGCGCTGCATTTTATTCCGAATTTTTTAAATCGTTCTTTGCGGAACTCTATAGAAGAAGCGACGATATCTGTATATTTATTTTTATTTTCCCCGGATTTTTTCTTTAATTCGTCGTATTTAATGCGGGGAACATTTATTTGTATATCTATGCGGTCCAGGAGAGGACCGGATATTTTTTTGCGATAGCGCAGAATGTCATATGCTCCGCAACGGCACTCGATGTCTGGATCTCCGTAATAACCGCACGGACAGGGATTCATCGCTGATACAAATTGGAATCGTGCAGGAAAAATAGCGTTTGTTTTAGCTCGAGATATGGCTACTTCACCAGATTCGATAGGCTGGCGCAGGGATTCGAGGACGTCGCGCCGGAATTCCGGGAGCTCATCGAAAAAAAGAACGCCGTTATGCGCGAGACTTATTTCTCCAGGGCGGGGATTAGTGCCTCCGCCGATTATGGATATTGACGAAGATGTGTGGTGGGGGCTCCTGAAAGGGCGGTTTGTTATATAAGGCATTTCTTGAGAAAGCATTCCGGCAGCGCTCCAGTTTTTAGAAACTTCGATGGATTCTCGCAGGTTGAGGGGAGGCATTATTGATCCGAGGGCTTTTGCCAGCATTGTTTTTCCCGATCCTGGAGGGCCGACCATAAGAATATTGTGTCCTCCAGATGCGGCTACTATCAAAGCTCTCTTGGCAGATTCATGACCTTTGATATCAGTAATAGATATATCTTCTTTTACGGCGGTTTCGGGGGTTTTGTTTTCTAATGGGGTTATATCAAGAGATCCTTCGGCATATTTAGCGGCTTCCGCAATATTCTTAACGGGAATAATTTTTATGCCTTCAATAAGAGCTGCTTCACTTGCGTTTTCGGCAGGCAATATTATTTTTTCAAAACCTTTTTCTCGAGCCATTGAAGATATGTTAAGGGCTCCTTTAACGGGCCGGACGCTTCCGTCTAAAGCGAGCTCTCCGATGATGATAGAGCGTTCAATATTTTTAGGCCTTATTTCTCCTGTCGCTGAAATATAGCCGACGGCGATGCCGAGGTCGTATTGCGATCCGGTTTTATGTATGTTTGCCGGAGCGAGATTAACGGTGATGCGCTTGTTTTCTCGATTAGGCGCGCGAAAACCGCTATTTTTAAGGGCAGAATTAACTCTTTCTTTAGCTTCAGAAAGGGCTTTGTCGGCGAGCCCGACAATGGCAAAATTATGGAGGCCGACATTAACGTCGACCTCTATAGTTATTATTTTTGCCGTAACTCCTTCAAGCTCGGCTGAAAAGAGCTTTGAAAGATTGCGGGGCATATCTATTTTTGGAGCTTGTGGGTTTTACAAAACCTTGATTCAGGAACGATGTTAAGTATTTCTTTTTCGATAGGGGCGCCACATTCTTCACAAATTCCGTATTTTCCGGATTCTATTTTATTTAATGCTGCGCGTACGTCTCCTATTCTGGATTTAATTTCGTGCCTTATTCCTGCTTGTTCATCTGCGGCGACTGATTCATCGGCTTCGTGTTCTTCGGGATCGGTATTATCACCATAGTCTATTATTTGCGGCATTTCTTCTAGCTCTTTTTCGAGCCTTTCTTCTAACTCTTCAAGGTCTTTTTTATATTTTTCTAATTCTTCGCGGTTCATCCTATAATTCTAACATATGATATATGCCTTAAAAGGAGAGATAGAAGAGGTTTATCCTAATTTTGCCGTAGTGTCGGTTGCGGGCGGAGAGTCTTATAAAGTGTTTATGCCGGCAGGAAGCGTGGGTTCTTTCAGCGCAGGCGACAAGGTGAGAATATTTACTTGCTTATTTTCGAAGGAAGACGGAATGGATTTATACGGGTTTATTACTCAAGAAGAGAGGGAATTGTTTGAAATGCTGAACACTGTTTCAGGGGTCGGTCCAAAGGCGGCTCTAGGAATATTAGATCTTGGGCCGGCGGATCAGATAAAGGGGGCTATAAAAGAGGGCAAGACAGAGGCGCTGACTAAATCATTTGGAATAGGAAAGAAAACAGCTGAAAGGGTAATAGTGGAACTAAGGGATAAAATAAAGGACGGGGGAGAAGTTCCTCAATGGGATGAAGACGTCTATGATGCGCTGGTTAAATTGGGGTATAGGAGAGACGCAGCAAAAGAAGCTATAAAAAAAATAAGCAAGGATGCGGAAACGACGAACGAAAGACTAAAAGAGGCGTTGAAATATATTAAATAATAAAAGACAACTCACAAGAAATAATTATTTAAAAATGATAAAAAGACTAAAAAATATATATCATTATTTGCTTGCCTGGTTAAGCAATATTTTATGCGGAAATCCTTCTAGAAAATTATATGTAATAGGAGTTACGGGCACTAAAGGAAAGTCGATGACGGCAGAACTTATCGCTACGGCTTTAAATGCTTGCGGAAAAAGAACGGCAATTATTTCTTCAGCTCATATTGTTATTGGAGAAAAAGAAGATAAAAATTTTAGCGGCAATACTATGCCAGGCAGGGGAAAAATACAGAGAATATTAAAGAAAGCGGTGAAAGAAGGATGTAGATACGCAGTGATAGAAGCGACGTCGGAAGGCGTTTTGCAGCACAGGCATAAATTCATAGAATGGGATGCTGCAGTTTTAACGAATTTACATCCGGAGCATATAGAGCATCATGGCAGTTTTGAAAATTATCGCGAAGCAAAGCTTGGTTTTTTCAGATATGCGGCTTGCTCTCCTAAGCAAAAAAAGCTCTTTTTTATAAATAAGGAAGATGAGAATGCGGAATATTTTTCTGAAGCGGCGGGAGATAATCAAAAAATTTTCTTTAAGGGAGTTTTTTTGAAGGCTAATTATGCAGCAGCAATAGCGGTTGCAGAAAGCCAAGGATGCAACGCAGATATGGTGGGAGACGCTTTATTTAAGTTTAAAGGGCTTTCCGGGAGGGTAGAAACGATAACAGAAAAACCTTTTAAAGTGATTGTTGATTATGCTCACACGCCAGATTCTCTAGAAGAGGTATGTAAGTGGGCGGCTTTGCCTTTTAAGATAGAAGGAGCCAGCAATAAAAAAATGATATGCGTTCTCGGTTCTGCCGGGGGAGGCAGAGATAAGTGGAAAAGGCCGAAAATGGGAGAAATTGCTTCAAGGTATTGCGATGAAATCATAATTACCAATGAGGATCCGTACGATGAAGACCCGATGGAAATAATAAACAGCGTTGCCGAGGGAGCGGAAAAATCAAGTAAAAAAGTTTTTAAAATAATTGACCGACAAGAGGCGATAGATAAGGCTGTAACGCTGGCAAATGAGGGAGATGTGGTTATTTTAACCGGAAAAGGAAGCGAGCCGTATATACATCTGGCTAAAGGAAAGAAGATTGAGTGGTCTGAAAAGGAAGCAGTAATGAAAGCGATAAAAGATAGAAATAGCGTATAGATTTGAAAGTCAAAATTTTTAATTTATAAAAAGACCCCGTTTATTCGACGGGGTCATTTTTGGTCATTTTGGCAAGGATAAACCAAAACGTAAAACCAAGTAATTTTGTCATTATAAATTCGAAAGAAAATACATCTTCTGATTCGCAAGCAATAAGTATCAATCCTCCGATCAGCAAGAAAGCTTCGATAGCTGTTCTAATAGACGCCCTAATCCTTTGTTTTTTTGTGGCAGTCATCATTTAACTGCACCTCCTTTGTAAAGATCTTATGCCTTAATTAAAGCATAAAAATATATATTTGTCAAGTGAAAAAAGACAGAAAAAAATCCTCTGGGCCGTTAGGCAGCAGAGGATAGATCAAGGATTTTTCCTTTATATATGATAAATGTTCCTTTCGGGGCTTTAAGATCCTTGGGTACTAAGTCTGATTTTCTTTTGGCTGGAGGGCTGCATATAATCTTTACGGATTCGGGAATGCTTTTTCCTTCTATTTCTTTATAGGCCAGATAAGCTAGTTTATAAGCCTGTTTTGGGCTGAAGGCACCAACCACGAAAGACATTACTAAGTTGTAGGATCTTTTTTCTCTTAGAAAGAGGTTAAAATACTTTCTACTACTAGTCACTTATAAACACCTCCAAAATATTTTTATTGTGCTGGGTTAATTAAATCACATAAATATTTAATTGTCAAGTATAAAAGAATAAAAAATAAAGCGAAATATTGCTTTGATATAATAAAAAGAAACAATGCTAAAAAATTACAATCACGATCTTATTCAGCAGTTGTCAGAAATATCGGACAGCCTTTGGAGAATAGAGGATTATATAAAAAATTCCGAGGGGTGCGACAGCTGCGCTAATATGTGGAGAGAGATGAAAGAGGACTATGAAAAGCACGTGGAGATGTTGAAGGACGAGATCGCTAAACATGTTAAGGAAGATAAGTTTAATTAAAAAATAAAGTTAATTTGGGGAAAAAGGATAAGTTTATTACTTGTCCTTTTTTGAGTTATTATTTAATGAAATGAAGTTATATTTTTATGGAGGAGCGCAGGCGGTTACCGGAGCTAATTATTTACTGGAAGGAGAACCTAACGCTAAAGGAGAAAAAACTAAAATACTTATAGAGTGCGGATTATCTCAAGGCACAAGAAAAGAAGAGAAAAAAAATTATAATCCTTTTCCTTATGACCCGAAGGAAATCGATGCTCTTTTAATAACCCACGCCCATATAGACCATACGGGCCGGGTTCCATTTCTTTACAAATCCGGTTATCGCGGTCCGATATATTCAACTCCTCCGACGAAGGATTTTACGGAGGATCTTCTTGTTGATTCCCAAGGACTGATAGAAAAAGAGGCAAAAAAAGACGGGCGCGATCCTTTATATTCTTTACAAGACGTAAATAACTCGATGTTGCTTTGGAGAGGAGTAAAATATCGCGAGCCGATAAGGATTAAGGAATTTGATGTAGAGTTTTTTGATGCCGGACACATACTTGGTTCCAGTTTTATAAAAATAACTGCTAATTATAAGGATAATAAAAAAACGCTGGTTTTTTCCGGCGATTTAGGAAATGTCGGCACGCCTCTTGTTAAGGACACGGAAAGCTTTCAAAACGTTGATTATGTTGTTATGGAGGCTCTTTACGGAGACAGGCTGCACGAGAATGTTGAAAATAGAAAAGATTTGCTAGAAGACGTGATCGAAGAAACAGTAACTGCCGGAGGGGTGCTTATGATACCGGCTTTTGCAATGGAGAGAACGCAGGAACTCTTATATGAAATAAATGAGCTTGTAGAAAATACGAGGATACCGAGCGTACCGGTATTTATAGACAGTCCGCTTGCTATAAAGCTTCTTGCGACATACGAGAAATATTCGGATAATTCGGACTATTTTGATAAGGAGGCGATAAAGCTTTATAAGGAAGGGGATGAAATATTTAATTTTCCGAGGTTAAAGTTTACCCTTACTACCCAGCAGTCTAAAGAAATAAACGATGTGCCTCCGCCAAAAATAATAATAGCCGGTTCGGGGATGTCTGAAGGAGGGAGAATAATCCATCATCAATACAGGTACGTATCTGATCCAAAAAGCACGCTGCTGTTTATCAGTTATCAGTCTCCCGGATCATTAGGGCGAAAAATAAAGGACGGACAGAAAGTGGTTAAAATATTCGGAGAGGAAAAGATTGTCAGGTGTAAAGTTCGTTCAATAGGAGGATATTCGGCGCATGGCGATCAGGAAAAGCTGCTTGATTGGCTCCGTCCGGCCAAGTCTTCGCTTAAAAAAATATTTCTTGTACAAAGCGAGGGCGAAGCGGCGGAGATTTTTGCCGGCAAGGTTAGGGACGAACTTGCGATAGATGCGGTTGTTCCGGATCCTAAGGAAGCAATTGAGTTGTAGGGGAGCTTATAAATTAATAAAAGATTTCTTTAAGATAATTTTCTAAAAAGGTATAATTTTAAAAAATACAGATAATTTATATGCAGGATTTTTATTTAAAATATAAGATATGCGTTTCCGGCGCGGCGGAAACGATGCATTGCGGAGAAGAAGCTTTTAATACTGCTGAAACTCTCGGCAGAGAAATAATTCGCCAAGGAGCGGTTCTTGTCGACGGAGCAACCACAGGTTTTCCTTTTTGGGCGGCTAAAGGGGCAAAAAAAGAAGGAGGCATAGTTATAGGAGTTTCTCCTGCTGAAACAAAAAAAGAACACATCGTGCATTACGAGCTGCCTATCGATTATCACGACATAATAATGTATACGGGTCATGGCTATTCTGGCAGAAACCTTTTGCTTACCAGGATGGCAGATGCTGTAGTTGTCGGTTGCGGGAGGATGGGCACTTTAAATGAATTTACTATAGCTTTTGAAGATAAAAAGCCTATTGGCGTATTGGAAGGAATTTGGGAAACAGACGAAGTCATAAGAACTTTGATAGAGAAATCATATCGCGCTCATGAAATGAAAGATAAGATTATTTTTGCAAACGATCCCAAGACGCTTATTTCTTCGGTAATAGAGATGATAAAGGCCGAAGAGAATAATGGGTTTAAGTAAGGAATGCGTTTTTTAGAAAGCTTTAAAAAAACAGCTGTTCCCGCTGCTCTTTTATCTTCTTTAATAGTCGGCGCGGGAATATTTTCTCTTCCTTATATATTTGTTCGGGCAGGGACTGTTTATGGCATTTTGTTGATGGTTTTTTTTGCGTGGGTAATGTCGACGCTTCATTTTCGTTATGCGGAAATAATAGATCGCGATGACGGGAAAAAGAGATTTGTCGGCTATGCGAAAGAATATCTTGGAAATAAGGGATATATTTTTGGGCTGATATTTGCGGCAGGAGGGATAGCTTTTACTTTATCAGTATATCTTGCTCTTGCGCCCAGTTTTTATTCTTTAATATTTTCGTCAGCTATTCCGATTGTCGCAGTCTTTATTTTTTGGATTATCGGAAGCGTTTTAACTTTACTCGGTCTCAAGAAGGCTGCTCCCGCGGGCATTATTATATTTTTAGCAATGGTGCTGATAATTGTCCTTCTTGGAATTTTTTCTTTTTTAAACGGCAATACCGGCAATATTGTTATTGCAGATCTTTTTAATCCCGCTAATTTAATATTGCCTTTCGGACCGCTTCTTTTTTCTTTTGCGGGCAGATCAGCCTTATCTTCAATAAGGGATAATTATAAAAGAGAAGATTATAATTTGGAGAGGTTTAAAAAAGCGATAAAAATCGGGACTTTTTTGCCGGCAGCGCTTTATATTTTGTTTGTAGCGTCAGTAATATCTTTATCGCTTTATGGCGTTACTCCGGATGCTGTCGGCGGATTAACTAATATTCCTCTGGCTGTTATTTCGGGTATCGGCGTTTTAGGTATATTTTCTATCCTAACTTCTTATATGGTTCTCGGAATGGAATTTTTGGGAATACTTAAAAAAGATATTAAATTAAAACCTTTGGTTGCCGGAGTTATATTTTCTTTTATTCCGCTTATTATATATTTTCTAGGTTCAGGAGATTTTATCAGGCTGGTGGGTATTTCCGGAGGCGTGTTCTTGGCGGCAGAATCGATAATGGTTATTTTAATGGGAAGAAAAATATTTGGACGAAGAGCTACTGATATTGTTTTGGCAACGGTTTTTATTTTAGGAATAGCTTATGAGATATTTAGTTTGTTTTAAAAAATACACAAGCCATAATTTTATTATTCAGTTATAATTAACCGGTGATATTTACTGAAATTGCTTTGGCGCTTGTGATTGCTGCGTTTTTTGGATTTTTAGCTCACATTTTAAAACAGCCGGCGATAATCGGCTTTATAGCTGCTGGTGTTGTTGCCGGTTTTTTCGGTTTTCAGCATTTAAGCCAGCCGGAATTGATAGATAGTTTTTCTTCTGTAGGCATAGCCTTGCTTTTATTTATTGTCGGGCTTGAGATGAGATTTAGCGAGCTGAAGCATGTAGGCATATCATCTCTTATAACTGGTTTGGGACAAATTATATTTACGTTGGCGGCTGGGTTTGGCATTTTACACTATTTTCTTAACGTACCTTTTATTCCGGCAATATATATAGCGATAGCTTTAACTTTTTCATCGACGATAATAGTGATAAAGCTTCTTTCTGAAAAAGGGGATTTGCAAAGCTTATATGGAAGGATAGTTGTCGGTTTTTTACTGGTTCAGGATTTTGTCGCCATATTAATACTTGTTTTTCTTTCAGGAATGCAGGCAGGAGGGGATCCTCTGGCTAGTTTCGGGCTGGTTGCACTCAAGGGGTTGGGAATGATTTTGCTGACGATATTGCTTTCAAAAGTTTTTCCAAAAGTACTTCATCTTATAGGGACTTCTCAAGAAATGCTTTTTTTATTCAGTATTGCTTGGTCTTTAGGCGTAGCGGCGATAGCAGCTTCTCCAGCTGTGGGATTATCTATAGAAATAGGTGGTTTTCTTGCCGGACTCTCGCTTGCGAGCTCTTCCGAGCATTTTCAGATATCTTCCAAATTAAAGCCGATAAGAGACTTTTTCATAATAATATTTTTTATAGGGCTGGGCTTAAAAATGATGGAAGGCGTTGGTTCTATAGATATTGCCAAAGCGCTGATACTTTCTTTATTTGTACTTATCGGCAATCCTTTAATTGTTTTTTTAATAATGAATCTTCTTGGCCACAGGGCAAGAACTTCTTTTATGTCCAGCCTGGCGGTGGCGCAAATATCAGAGTTTAGCTTGATAGTTATGGCTATGGGGTACAGATTAGGGCATATAGGCCAGCCTGAAGTTGCGCTCGTAACTTTAATTGGCATATTTACCATTTTTTGTTCTTCATATCTCATAATATACAGCGAAAAATTATATTCTTTCCTAAAGCCTTTAGTTTCTTTATTTTCTATTCGTTCGAGCAAAAAAGGAGAGGCTGAAACGGAAAAGCCTATGAAAAATCATATAATACTTATTGGCGCTCATAGGCTTGGAAGAAATATTTTAAATTCTCTAACTGAAGGAAAGAGGAAGTTTTTAGTCATTGATTTTGATCCTAAAGTGGTTTCTCGGTTAACAGAAATAGGCATACCGGTTATATACGGGGATGCTTCAGACGAGGAAATTAGGGAGATTGCCGGCTTTTCAGGAGCTCGTGCCATTATTGCGGCAGTACCTAATTTTAATGATAACGCGTTAATATTAGAGGAGGCTAAAAAGGCTAATCCGGACGTTAAAGTGATAAACACTGCTAGCGACGAGTGGCATGCAGCCAGGCTTTATGAGTCCGGGTCGGATTATGTAATAGTGCCGCATTATTTAGGGGGAGAGCATCTGGGCGCTATATTAAAGAAAAAAATTGGGGAAGGACTATTGATTCTCTTAAGAGATCGAGTATGGATATTTTTGAAGAGCGCCTTTCTTAGCTTATAATCCAATTATATGGCTATAAAGTATATAGCGGAGCAGTTTACGTTGTGGCTGGCAGATTTTTTCCGCCATTGGTATTTTGACGGCTTATTTTTATTTTTAAGGACTTTTGTAAAAACTCTTTCTTTTTTAGATAGAATATTTGCCTTAAGGGTCAGTTTAAAGAATATATTCAAGCCTATGTATCAGGATAATAGTTTTATAGGCTATGTTATGGGTTTTTCGTTTCGTTCTTTAAGAATAATTACTGCCCTTATTTCTTATTCTTTTATAGCTTTTTTGTTTCTTGTGGCTTACCTGATATGGGCAGCGATTCCGCCTTATTTGCTTTTAAAATTATTTAATATAGATATCAATGTTTCAAATCTACTTTAAGGACGATTATTACAAGCTTTCTTTTTTTGGGAGACTATTGTCGAGAGTTTTTATAGCTACTTTTACAGCGATAACCGTTATCGGTTCGGCAGTTTTTATATTATCCGAATCTGCAAACCTTCGATTCGGGGGAGTGTTACTTGCTTTTTTTGCCGGGGACAGAATATTTCATTTAAGCAAGTCGAGAAAATCGATAAAGAAATTGCCGAGGGGTGGAAAAATAAATGTGGCGGATTATATTTCTCCAAAGGCAAAAAATATGGCTGCAGCAGCTTTTAATCGGGCAGTTCTCGGAGAACGGGATCTTTCTGTTGAAATGATGCTTGAAACGCTTACTGTAAGAGAGGTTAAGGAAGCAATAAGACGTTTAGGCATAGATCCTGTAAAAGTTAAGGAGAGAGTAATAGAGATTTCTGGAAAAAATTTTCCAAAACAGGATAAAAATTTACTGAAAGATAAAATGGAAACGACAGCAAAAGAGGCTTTCAAAATTGCTTTAAAGGCCGGAGAAAGATCAGTTACGCCGGCAGATTTTCTGGTTGCTCAAGGGCGGGCAGGCAGCGATTCGGTTATAAAAGTTTTTCGCCTTTTTGACATAGATCCGGATGATTTAGAAAAGGCTTTAATATTTGGAAGGCTTGCTAAAGAGAGAAATGTGCCGAGTACATCTTTTTTTGCAAGAAGAATGCCTACGACCAAGATAAGGCCTGTAAATAGGGCATGGACATCAAGACCGACACCTACTCTTGATATGTTCGGGTTTGATATAACCGATATGGCGGTGGCAGGCAAATCAGGCTTTCTTATAGGACATAAGAATGAGTATGAACGCCTTGAAGATATATTGTCCCGTCCGACAAAACCCAATGCTTTATTAGTTGGCGAACCTGGAGTAGGAAAGGAGACAATAGTCGGCTATCTTGCTTACAGAATACTGAAAGATCAGGTGCCTTCGAATTTATTTGATAAAAGGCTAGTGGCATTAAATATCAGCGCTCTTTCGTCTGGCGCTGATCAGGCTGAATTGCAGCGCAGGATAAATAAGATAATAAATGAGATAAGAGAAGCGGGAAATGTAATACTTTATATACCGGAGATACATAATTTAAGCAGGACTTCCGGAGAGATGTATTTGTCTGCTGCCAATATATTACTTCCTCTTATAAGCGGCGATGAATTTCCGACTATAGGCACAACTTATCCTAAAGAGTATAAGCAGTATATAGACCAAGACAGCGCTTTTGCGGGAGTATTTGAATCTATCCCGGTGGGAGAAATATCTGAAGACGAGGCAGAAGAGTATCTTTCTTATGAAAGCGTTGTTCTCGAGAGGGAATGGAAGATAGAGATATCTTTTGCTTCTATAAAAAAAGCGGTATTGATAGCAAAGAAATATTTTCATAAAAAACCCCTGCCTTCTTCAGCAGAAGATTTATTGAAAGAAGCATTATCGGAAGCAAGGAGAAGAGGAGATGATGTTCTTGATGAAAGCGATATTATAAGGGCGGCTGAAAAGAGAGTTAATATTCCGATACATCATGCCGGTCCGGCTGAAGCAGAAAAACTTTTAAATCTAGAGGCTGAAATACATAAAAGGCTTGTGGATCAAGAGGAAGCGGTTGGAGCTGTTTCTAGGTCTCTTAGGGAGTATAGAAGCGGTCTTTCAAGAAAGGGCGGGCCGATAGCTTCTTTTCTTTTTGTTGGTCCAACTGGCGTTGGAAAAACTGAACTTGCAAAAATTTTGGCAGCGATACAATTCGGATCCGAGGAAATGATGGTGAGAATAGATATGTCTGAATATCAAGATACGGGGAGCGTATCGAGGCTTATAGGATCTAGTGGCGGAAAAATATACGGAGCGCTTACCGAATCAGTTTCAGAAAAGCCTTACAGCTTGATACTTCTTGATGAATTTGAAAAGGCAAACGGAGATGTTTTAAATTTATTTTTACAAGTTTTGGATGACGGAAGGCTGACGGACGGATTGGGCAGAACTGTTGATTTCCAAAATACTATAATAATAGCTACCTCTAATGCTCATTCGGGATTTATTAAGGATTCTCTTGATAAAGGCGAAGATCCTGCCCAAATTTCCGAGATTTTAAAAAAGAGGCTTACTGAATATTTTAAGCCAGAATTATTAAATAGGTTTTCTGATATAATCTCTTTTAAAACTCTATCTGTTTCTGATATGGAAAAGATAACAAAATTAAATTTGGCGTCTTTAGCTGGAATGCTTGAAGAAAGCCAGGGAATAATGATCAATTTTGACGATAGAGCAGTAGCTGCCTTAGCAAGGCAGGGATACGATCCTACTTTTGGAGCAAGGCCTTTGCGAAATGCTATATCAAAATCAATAAAGGATCCGCTGTCTTCAAAAATATTGTTAGGCGATATAAAAAGAGGCGATATAGTCAGCGTTTCTTGCGGGGAAGACGGCGTTTTTTCTTTTTCACCCGCATCTTAAAAAAATATCAGGTTTTTATTACTGGTAGTTGTGAGTTATTATTAATAAGAAAAATATGATAGGGGATTTTGTAAAATCTTTTAAAATAAGTAAGATTGCCAAAAATTTTATTATCGCGGATCTTGTTCTTTTTGGCGGATGGGGTCTTGTTTCTCCGATAATGGCGGTTTTTATAATAGATGAAATTCCGGGCGCGAATCTTGTTACGGTTGGGCTTATGACTACTATATATTGGGCTGTTCGGTCGTCTATAGAATTGCCTATAGCGACAGTAATAGAAAAGACTAAGTCGGAAAAGGACGATCTTTATGTTCTTATATTGGGCTTATTGCTTGTGTCGGTGGCTGCTTTTTGGCTTACGGTCGTTAAGACTGTCCCCCAGCTTTTTGTTAATCAAGCAATAAAGGCATTAGGCTTTGCTTTTTATGCCGCTTCTTGGTCGGGAATATTTTCTCGCCACATAGATACGGATAAGGCAGCGAGAACTTGGGCTATCGATCATACAGTGCTGGGTATCGCCACAGGAATAACCGGAGCGGTTGGCGGATATCTTGCTGTACGTTTTGGCTTTGATGCCATATTCGTGGCGGCGGGGATAACGTCTTTTATAGCGGCGGTTATAGTTTTTCTTGTTCCGGATATAGTATTTCCTGGCAAGAAATACAAGCCTGTGTTTAAAGGGATTCGCAACCATTCGCCAAAGACTGAAAGATGATTAATGAGGAAATAGCCAAGATATTCCAAGAGATAAGCGAGTATCTTGAGATGGGAGAAGAGCCATTCAAACCAAGGGCTTATTCTCGGGCAGCGCGGATAATAGGAGAATTAGAAAAAGATTTAACTGATATCTACAAAGAGGGTGGCGAAAAGGCGCTAAAGGATCTTCCGGGGATAGGGGGATCAATGGCGGAAAAGATAGAAGAATATATAAAGACAGGAAAGATAAAATATTTTGAAGATTTAAAGAAAAAAGCTCCTATTGATGTATCTTCGCTTACAGCGGTGGAAGGATTGGGGCCAAAAAAAATAAAACAGCTTTACAAAAAGCTAGATATAAAAAATATTGAAGATCTCGAAAAAGCGGCGAAGGATAAAAAAATAAGAGAGCTTGAGGGCTTTGGAGAAAAGACGGAAGAAAATATACTGAAGGGCATAGATTTTTTAAGGCAATCTGGGGGGAGATTTATTCTCGGCTATATTTATCCTTTAGCTCAAGAAATAAAAGAACGCATAAAAAAAAGAAAGGGAGTAAGCAAGGCAAATATAGCCGGTTCTGCGAGAAGAATGAAAGAGACCGTGGGGGATTTAGACGTACTTGCTTTAATGGATAAAGAAGATGAGGCGGCTGATGTAATGGATTATTTCACTTCAATGCCCGAGGTTATAAATGTTTATTCAAAAGGATCGACAAGGTCTTCGGTGAGGTTAAAACAAGGCATAGATATCGATCTTAGAATTTTACCGAAGGAATCATATGGAGCAGGACTTATTTATTTTACGGGGTCTAAAGACCATAATATTGAACTTAGAAAAATAGCTATTAAAAAAGGGTTAAAACTAAACGAGTACGGCCTTTTCAAGCGGGATAAGGCTATTGCCGGAAAAAGCGAACCAGAGGTTTACGAGAGCTTGGGGCTGGATTTTATACCGCCGGAATTAAGAGAAAATACAGGAGAAATAGAAGCTTCTTTAAATGGAGAACTTCCGCATTTAATAGAGGAAAAAGACATATTAGGAGATCTTCAAATACAGACTAAGTGGTCTGACGGAGAAAATTCCATAATGGATTATGCTGAAGCAGCGATAAAGAAGGGCTTGAAATACATATTAATAACTGACCATAGCAAAAGATTAGCTATGATTGGAGGCTTGGATGAAAAAAAGCTTAAAAAGCAGGGAAAAGAAATAGATAAAATAAATAGGATAATAGCCGATAAAGGCATAGATTTTAGGGTTTTAAAAGGTGTTGAGTGCGATATATTGAAGGATGGATCGCTTGATTTAGCGGATGATGCGCTAGCTGAACTTGACATAGTCGGTGTGGCAGTACATTCTTATTTTAATTTACCGGCTGTTTCGCAGACAGAAAGATTAATAAAAGCGATGGAAAATAAGAATGCAGATATTCTTTTCCATCCAACTACTCGGGTAATAAACCAGAGAAAAGCTATTGATCTTGATATAGATGCTGTCATAGAAGCTGCCTACAAAACGGGAACGACATTAGAAGTTGATTCTTTTCCCGATAGGCTTGACTTGAAAGACGAATATATTAGGAAATGCGTGGAGAAGGGCGTAAAAGTTTCTATAGATACGGATGCCCATTCTATTAAGCATCTTGATTACTTAAAATTCGGCGTAGCTCAAGCTAGGAGGGGATGGGTTTCTAAGGAAAGCGTTATTAATGCTTGGCCGGTGGATGAGTGTTTAAGAAAAGTCAGAAAAGTATAAAAAAGATGAAAAAAGAATTTTCAGCGGGACTTATAATTTACCGCAAAACACCGCACGGTCCGCGTTTTTTGCTTTTGTACCATGGCGGGAGATATTGGAATTTTCCCAAAGGCCATATCGAATACAACCAGAAAAGCGTAAAAACCTCTATTGGCGGAGACGAAGAGGTTATTAATGTAAGAGAAACAAGCAAGGAGGCAGCTATAAGAGAAACTTATGAGGAAACAGGCATAGATCCATTAAGGCTTTCTATAAAAAAGAATTTTAGAGCAGTCGAAAAATTCCGTTTTAGGAGAAATAGAGAGCAAATATTTAAGGTAGTTATTTTTTATCTGGCCGAAACAGACCAAAACGAAGTAACTATATCATCCGAGCATGATGGCTTTGGCTGGTTTCAATATAAAGACGCGAGACATATTCTCACGCCTTATAAGGATAGCCAAAGATTGTTGCGAAGCGCTTATGATTATATAAGGCCTAAGAAGAAGACTGTTCCTTTACGGACGAAACAAGTTTCTTCCAAGCTTCAGGATGAGAAGAAGCAATCTCCGCTAACACCTTCCGATCAAGCTTGATATCGGACTTGTTTAAAGAATCGATAAAAGTGCTGTATTTTAAGCCGTCTTCTTTTAGGGCGGCGTTTATTTTTACATTCCAAAGAGTTCTGGCGGTTCTCTTTTTTTCTTTTCTTCCCGTATAAGCGTGCTGCCAAGCGTGAATAAGAGCTTCTTTAGCAGCTCTTTCTTTTGATTTTCTACCCCAACGGAAACCTTTAGTATGCTTTAGGAGACTTTCTCTTTTTTTGTGGGCTGTAGCGCCTCTTTTAACTCTAGTCATTTTTTACAGTTCGGATTGTATACGTTTTCTATCAACTGATGCAACGTTAACGGAATTTCTTTTATCGCGAATAGTTTTAGACCTTTTCTTTGACTTAAAGTGGGCCTGTCCCATTTTTCGGCGAACAAGTTTTCCGGTTTTTGTGGTTTTAATTCTCTTGGAAAAAGTTTTTTTAGACATATTGCTTTATTGCTTGCTTATTTGAACTGTAAAGCCCATTCCTACTGATTTGGGGTCGTTTATGGTGCGGAAATCTTCGGTTATCAGCTCAAGAAATTCGTTAAGCTTGTTTTTGGCCCAGTCGCGATTGGCTTTTTCACGGCCTCGGAGCTTAAGCAGAATCTCTACTTTATAGCCTTCTTTGATAAATTCGTCAATTTGTTTTGCTCTGATAAGAAGATCGTTTCTTCCTGAACCGAGGCCTATACGAATGTGCTTGATATCGTCTTTGGCAGCAGCTTTTGCCTGTTTTTCTTTTTTAAGTTCTTTAGCTTTCTCGTAGCGGAACTTGTCGTAATTCCCAATCTTAGCAACGGGAGGATTAGCCTTAGGCGATATTTCGATAAGATCTAATTCTCTTTCCTCGGCGATTTTTAAGGCTTCTTCCTTGCTAAGCACGCCAATATTTTGGCCTTTTTCATCAATTACGCGGAGTTCACGAGCGAATATCTCGCGGTTTTTCCGAAACATTGGTGTTGGATCGTATCTTTTTATGTAACGCTTTTTTCCTTTGATATAGAAAATATAGTGTTTTTCGGGGGCTTAGTCAATGAAAAACGTTTAAATAAAAGGTTTTCTTTAAAAAAATAAGAAATTAAAAGACCCTCTAGGGGAGGGTCTTAAAGCTAAAGCAAGCTGCGGATGAATTCTGAAGTTTTTTGGGTTTCAAAAAAGTTTATATCTTATCCGGAAAGAAAAAAAGTGAGCTTGCGCTGTGAGCCACGATGCGGCCCCAATATTCACTTCTTAAGTAGCTGACTTAACTTTAATATCCAGGCGGACCGGATACAAGTGGATAACTTTGATAATCGTGGGAAGAGAGTTGTATGAAGCAAATAGGTAATTTTAGCTATTATTGAATATCTATAGGTTTTGGGTTATTTTTTAGTATATGAGATTAAACTTTGCTCTATTAGCTCAAGAAGTGGAGCTAAAGGAAAACGGAGGGGTTGATATTAAGGATCCAATAACTAATTTGTCGGCACCTGCTTTGCCAGCTAGGCATGAAAGGGCGGCGGTAATTATTAATTTTATGCCGGGGGATACAGAGAAGCATAAGCTTGATATTAAAATAACCGGGTCTTATGAAGGAGGCGATTGCGTGAGACCTCATTCCTCTGAAGTTGGTCCGGCAGTTTCAGAAAAAGCTTCTATAGGGCATGTTGCCTATATTGGCGACATATCTTTAGAGAGAGAAGGCGATTACAGAGTTGAGGTGGATGTTGACGGGGAACGATTAGCTACTATTCCTTTTTCCTTGCATTTGGCAGAAAATGGTTATCTAGAAGGAATATGTGAGAAAAAATAGAAATTTATTTTTAAAAAAGAGCGCTTAAGCGCTCTTTTTTGTTAGGCGTTCAACTCCCGCAGGACATATTCATATAATATAAAACTCCTCTTGCGAGGAGTCTTATATATGTGGAGATGGCGGGAGTTCCCTCAACTAAATTTTTCGCCGTCGCTCAAAATTTGTTTCAGGCCGCGCCTCCCTCGATTTTTCTGGCTGAAAAATCTTCAGTCCGGCGTTCAACTCCCGCAGGACATATTCATATAATATAAAACTCCTCTTGCGAGGAGTCTTATATATGTGGAGATGGCGGGAGTTGAACCCGCGTCCGGATTAAAACATAAACAGCTTCTACGAGCGTATCTTAGTTTTGGTTAAACGATGATCCTTTAACTAAGCAAACGTTATCATCGAACCGCGCTCGTTAGTCTTTGCTTTACTTGGAGAGCGCAAGCCAGTAAAGCGCAACCTGAAGTATTATGCCCAAAGGATATTTCAGGCGGAATTATCCAAGGACACCCGTTTCGCGGGAGAGCTTATTGCTCTCAAGCCTGTTTAGGCAAAAGCGAAAGCGGGAACGCGTACTTTATTGTTGGCGTTTATAATTTTGAAACTGTTTAAAGAGAAGTATCAACTCTGCACGCAACTATTTAAGTTTTTAACACGTCGAGGCCTTACATCCCCATACTTTCAATCTACCACAAATAATTACTTTTGGCAAGGAAAATTTCTAATGTTTGGATCTATTTGTTGCAGTATTTGTTCTTGCTTATATTTTTTATATTCAGAAATAGTATAAATAAGAGGCGCGATTAATCCGATAATTGCACTAAAAATTAAGGCGGGTATTTTTAATTGCGGAACAATAAAAAGACCTACAGCTAATACAGTAATGGCAAGAGCAGATGCTTTGGCGTCGAATGAATATATTTTTTTATATAGTTTTTCTCCGCCGTCTCGCCAATAGCTTTTCCACTCTTCTAAATTAAAAAACTTTTTGGGCTTTTCTTGCTTCATATTTTATTTAATTTTTTTACCTACTTCTTTGCTTATATCTCTCTTTTTTATCACTTCTCGCTTGTCTGCCTTGCGGCGGGAGCGGCCAAGGCCTATTTTTACTTTTATCTTACTGCCTTTATTGTGCAGCTCTAAAGGGATAATAGATGTTCTTTCAGAGCTGATGCTTTTTTCTATTTCGGATATTTCTTTTTTATTCAGGAGCAGTTTGCGGGGGCGGGAAGTGTTTGGTTCGCTTATCATATTTTGAGGCTGGTATGGCGGAATATCCATATTAATAAGCCAAACCTCATTGCTTCTTAATATTCCGTATGATCCTGATAAATCTGCTTTGCCTTGCCTTATAGATTTAACTTCCCAGCCAAGCAACTCCAAGCCAGCCTCGAAGGTTTCGCGGATGTCAAAATTGAACTTAGCTTTTCTATTGGTGGAAAAAATTGCCATGGTATGCCTATAATCTTATAAGATAATGATAAAGACGATAACTGATTTAGTAAAAGGGGCAATAGGCGGAGAGCCTATTGTTATGCCTGCGGAAAGGCCTGAATACGGGCATTATTTTACGAATATAGCTTTTTTAACGGCTAAGGAAGCGAGGCAGAATCCCAGAGAAGTTGCTGAAGAAGCGGTAAAAAAGATAAAAGAATTGTCTCCAGAAGGTTTTTTTGAAAAAGTAGAGATTGCCGGTCCCGGGTTTATTAATTTTACACTTTCGCAAGAAACGCTTGCTGGCGAGTTAAAAAAAATATTGAAAGAGGGAGATAAATATGGGCGGGAAGAAAAAAATAATCCGCAAAAAATTCAAGTGGAGTTTATATCAGCCAATCCAACAGGGCCTTTGACGTTTGGCAATGGAAGGGGCGGTCCTTTTGGCGATGTGCTTGCCAATATTTTTGCTTATTTAGGCGACGATGTTACTAAGGAATATTACGTGAATGACGCCGGCGGACAAGTGCTGAAGCTTGGCAAGTCAGTTCTTAAAGAGGATGGGGCTGAATATAAAGGCGAATATATTGAAGATTTAAGAAAGATTATAGATGCGAATAAAAAAGAGGCAAAAGAAGCTGGCGAAGAAGCGGTTAAAGAAGTTTTAAGCTGGCTGAAAAAAACAGTTTCGGAAAATATGGGAATTGATATGGATGTCTGGTTTTCTGAAAAATCACTTTATGAGAATGGGACTGTTGATATGGTGATTGATAAATTGAAAGAAAAAGGGCTGATATATGAAAGGGAAGGAGCTTTGTGGTTCAAATCAACGGAATACGGGGATGACAAGGATAGAGTAGTTGTTAAATCTGATGGCGAAAAAACATATTTTGCCGGAGATATGGCTTATCTTTGGAACAAATTTGCGGAAAGAAAATTCAATAAAGTTATAAATATTTGGGGAGCGGATCATCATGGCGATGTGGCGAGAGTCAAAGGCGCTTTTGAGGCGTTAGATTTGAATGGGGATTTTGAAATTTTACTTCTTCAGTTTGTCCGCTTATTAAAGGAGGGCAAAGAGATGAAGATGTCAAAAAGAAAAGGCGTTTATGTGACAGTGGATGAAGTTATAGAGGAAATAGGCAGGGATGCTTATAGATTTTTATTGCTTATGTATTCGCCTGATTCCCATATTGATTTTGATATGAATGTCGCGAAAGAGAAATCGATGGAAAATCCGGTTTACTATGCGCAATACGCCGGAGTGAGAGCGGGCAATATAATTAAAAAAGCTGATGAGGCCGGAATAGCTATTTCAAGTAATATTAAAGAATTAAATACTCCAGAGGATCTTGCTTTAATGTTTGAAATATTAAGGTTTAAAGATGTTATTCGTATGGCAGGGGAACAAATGAAACCGGAAATGCTTGCGAGATATTCGCTGGATTTATCTAAAAAATTCCACGCTTTTTATGACAAGGAAAGAATAGTGGGAGAGGAATCGAATATTGCCGGACAAAGATTGTCTTTAGTCAAAGCGTCTTACCAGATATTTAAAAATCTTTTTGGCATATTAGGAGTATCTTTGCCGGAAAAAATGTGATGATAATTAGAGCTTAAAATTATGGAAAGCGATTAGGTTGCTAGTGTTTTTAAAACAGGGAGAAGCTTAATTTTCAGACAGTGATTAAGGTTATAAAATGGAAAGCTTAAATTTTTGGAAAAAACTTAGAAAACCGGTTTCGGCTTCGGCTCCAATGGCTGGCGTATCTGATGCGGCTTTTAGAAAAATATTATCTTTGTATGGAAAGCCAGACATAATATGGACGGAAATGGTATCTCTTGCCGGAATTAAGGCAAAAGGGGAAGATTTTTTTAATAATGAAATGATGTTTTCGGAAGAGGAGCGTCCGATTGTGCTCCAATTCTTTGGCTCAAAACCGGAAGAATTTGAGTTGTGCGGAAGATTGGCAAAAGAGAGGGGTTTTAACGGAGTGGATATAAATATGGGCTGTCCGGATAAAGGAGTCGAAAAACAAGGGGCGGGAGCCTGCTTGATGAATAATTTATCCCTGGCAAGAGAGATAATTTGTTCTGCAAAAGAAAAGTCTTTAGGATTGCCGATTTCGATCAAGACTAGGCTGGCATATATAAATAAGAGGGATATGGAAAAGTGGATATTAGCCATATCGGCGGAAAAACCGACGGCAATAACAATTCATGGGCGTACCAGGAGCCAGAGAAGGAGGGGCAATGCTGACTGGGAATTTATAAAAGAAGCATGCAAAATAATAAAATCGGAAAGTCCGGATACCATTGTTATAGGCAATGGCGATATATTATCGAAAAAGCAGGGAGAAGAGCTTGCACGAAAAACAGGAGTAGACGGCTATATGGTCGGGAGAGCGCTAGTCGGAAATCCATGGTTTTTTACGGCTAAAGAAGCATCTAAAAAAGAAAGGCTGACAATAGCTGAAAAGCATTTAGATATCTTCAAAGAGCTCTTCGGTGAAAATGAACCATTTGATCTTCTAAAGAAGCATTTCGCGGGCTATGCGAGTAATTTTGAAGGAGCAAAGGAAATAAGGACGGAGTTAATGGAGGCTAAGACGGCGGAAGAAGCTAAGTTTATATTAAAAAACTTTAATGCGGGATTAAATGAGGCTTAGAAAGGACGACTTGACAAATAATAGTTATGGGTATATATTCATAACATATCAATTTGGAGTACAGGTTGGTATCGAAACAAAGGTCATAAAATAAATATATTATTAAAATGCCTTATTTTAATGGAACTGGTCCTGATGGATACGGTCCTGGAACTGGAAGAGGTCTCGGACCTTGCGGAGCAGGAATGGCTCGCGGCAGAGGTTTTGGAAGGGGAAGAGGGTTCTTTGGAAGAGCTTTCGGATTTGGAAGAAATAATTCCGGAACTGGTTATTCGCTTCAGGATAGAAAAGAATGGCTCAAACAAGAGCTTAGAGCTATAGAGGAAGAGGAAAATACTTCTAACTAGATAGTTTTTGCAGTGACCCGCAATTGCGGGTCACTTGCGTAATAATATAAAAAACAAAATGCCTAGACCGCGAAGACGAAGAAGGATCGGTTTTAATCCTTCTATAAAGATGTTTAAGCCACAGGGAGTTCCAGCAAGGGATCTTGAGGCTGTTTTGCTGTCTGCGGAAGAAGTAGAGGCGGTTAGGCTTAAATATATAAAGGGATTTGATCAAAATCAATGTGCCGAGCAGATGGATATTTCACAAAGCACCTTTCAGAGAATCCTTTATTCGGCGAATCAAAAAATAGCCGATGTTTTAATAAACGGAAAAACGCTTGTGATGGGGGAATAAAAAGGAACAGATAAATTATTTTTTATAAAGCGGGGCCACAAGGATTTGAACCCTGATTAACGGTTTTGGAGACCGTCGTTCTACCATTGAACTATAGCCCCAGGGTCATAGAAATTTAACCAAAAAAGATGATTTTTGCCAAACTGTACGTTTTTTATAGATTAAGTTTTTTGCCTTTATGGTTTAGCGCTTCTTTAATAAATTTTTCTTCGTTTTTATCACTATGTCTAATAGCGTGACAGTTTGCACATAATAATATGCATTTTTCTAGTTCTTTTTTAAGAATAGACCATCTTTTATTTGAAAAATTGCTAATAGTGAAATCTTTTTTATTTGGATTGATGTGGTGAAATTGAAATACAGATTAGTCTTCTTGCCAGCCGCAGTCTTGGCATTTTTCTCCTAATAGTTTAATGGCAGCAGCTTTGGTTTTATATCGCCTTATTTTTGTATTACATGATCCACATCGGGATCTATTGATTCCTTGATAGTCTTTAAAAGTTCTTCCACAAAGTTTGCATGTAGGTATGCCTTAATATAGCATGAATTGTTCTATATATTTGAATATATATTTAATATGATTGCTTGAAAAAATAATAAGCTGTTGTTATTCTTAGCCTATATTTTTGAAAGCCGTGGTAGCTCAATGGTAGAGCGCAGCTCTGAAGAAGCTGGCGTTGGGGGTTCGATTCCCTCCCGCGGCACATAAAATCCGTCTTTATGACGGATTTTCAGATTAGGTAGCAAATGTCTTTTGTCGGTTTTAAAATTGCAATTATTAGTAATAGTTATTATATTTTAGAAGCCTTAAGCGGGCCTCGCTACATTTCACTCGCCCTCGTAGTTCAATGGATAGAACAGCGCACTCCTAACGCGCTGATAGGGGTCCGATTCCTCTCGAGGGCACACAGACGCTTATGTCTGCCCCGATAGTTCAACGGATAGAACAACTCCCTTCTAAGGAGTAAATGAGGGTTCGATTCCTTCTCGGGGTACTGTTTAACAATCGGAGCGTAGTATAGTGGTAGTATACGTGCTTTGGGAGCACGCGGTCCGAGTTCGATTCTCGGCGCTCCGACAAGAATGTTGATTTAGAAGCTTATTCTGAATACAATAGTTCTGGTTTGCATGGTGTCTATGGTGTAGTGGTTAGCACTAGAGTTTGTGGAACTCTCAGCACGGGTTCGAATCCCGTTAGACACCCCTATAAATAAAATACTCCTTGTAAAGGGAGTATTTTATTTATGTATAAATTTAGAACGGGATTCGAATGTTGGAGGGGTCGAAAAACCGTTCTAAATAACTTCTCTTACTTGTGCGAGGGGTTTTTATTTATTCTTCGATTTTTTTATCAAACTCTTTCATTAGGGTTTGATATTTTCTATTGAGTTCATTTATGGAAAGAGCGTCTTCGTTTAATCCTTTTGTGATTTCTGCCATCTCGTCATTAAATTGTTCAGGCGAATAGCTGGTAAATTTGCTTCTTAATATATCAAGAAGAGATTTTAATTTTTCGTTGTAATTTAAGAGCTTGTCTACGAGGGATATTTCTGTTGATATTGCCTGCATTCCCAGGGATTGCGCTTCATCGTCTGGGATTGAAGGAATAGATGCTGCCATTTTTTCGAGCTCGCTTAGCAATTCTATGGTTTTGGTGCGAGCCTTCTCAATGCGTTCTAATTCTTTTATTGTAATATCTAAAGCATTGCCATATCTGCCAGCTTTGTCTTCTTCTTTTATTTTTTCAAGGCTATTTATTGAATTATCAGAAAACTCATTAAGAAAGCTGGCTATTTCAGCTCCGCTTGCCCGAGCTTCGGTAAATTCAGCGGGCATAGTAAATCCTTTTTTTGATATTAATGCTGTTCCCAGGATTATTCCGGGAATTATCAGCATTACTCCGATTAAGGGGAGGATCCATTTTCGAAACATGGGCTTTATATTATGTAATTTCTTTACAACAATCAAATATTCGACTAAATTATACTTTGTATACAGGAGTTTTTAAAAACTCGAATAGTAATGTGTTTCGCCTTTGCGATTTTAAAAAAGCGGGCTTTGCCCGCCGTAGCTCGCTTTGGCGAGCAAAGGCGGGATTAGTATAGTGGCAGTACGCTACCTTGCCAAGGTAATGGCGCCGGTTCGATTCCGGTATCCCGCTCCAGAATAAAATCTACTCGATTAGGTAGGTTTTAAATTTTTAAGATTAATTCACAAATTACCTGCGAGGTGTTTTTTTGTATTTATAAGGCTTAATAAGTGAAATAAAAATCTTAAAGTGGCAACAGGATATTGTAATTTAGTCTGTGGTAAAATTTATGGGTGTTAATTGCGTTTGGGGCTATTTTGCCTATAGCGATACTTATTTTTCTTTCGTCTCTATCTAAGAGGGGTTTTTTATTTTCAGTTGTGATTTCTTTGTTTTTTCTTTTGGCAATAAGTTTTTTTGTTTGGCAGATGCCTGTAATAGTTTTATTAGCAAGCTTACTCAAAGGCTTTTTTTTGGCGTTAGAAATAGCGGGCATAATATTTGGGGCCCTTCTTTTGTTTGGCGTTTTTCGCAGGCTTGGCGGCGGGCAGTCATCAAAAGCTGTTTTTGGCAGGCTGTCTTCTGATTATCGGGTTAAGGCTGTGCTTGTAGCTTGGGCATTTGTCCATTTTATCGAGGGAGTTTCGGGGTTTGGCACGCCGGCGATGATAGCTTCTCCTATATTGGTTTCTATAGGATTTTCGCCTGTTGCTGCGGTTATAATGTCTTTATTGGGTGATTCCGTTCCTGTTATATTCGGAGCGGTCGGCTTGCCGGTTACATACGGACTTGCTTCAGTAGTGGGCTGGCCATTAGCTATGGATGCGGCGGGAATTATTGCCGTATTGAATATCATAATGTCTTTATTGGTTGTTGTAGCTGTCCTGGCCGTAGCCGTGAGAGATAAAAAGGGGACTTTTGGAGACGTAATAAAAAAAATACCTTTTGCGATATTTGCTTCGCTTGCGGTTTCCGTTCCAGCCTTTATTACTTTTAAGCTGTTTGGTCCCGAATTACCTTCTATTGCGGGAGGGATTTTTGGAGTTTTGCTTATATCTTTATGGGCGCTTACGCGATATAAGAAAGAAAATAACAGAAGTATTTCGGTGAAAAAAACCGATATTATTCCTTTTTTACCTTATCTTTTAGCTGTTTTTATTCTTGCTTTAACTAGAATTCCTGCTTTGAAAATTTTTTTAACAGAGGCGGTTAATTGGAATATGCCTTCTATTTTGAATACGCCAATCAGCCATTTATTTTCACCGCTCTATTCTCCTGCTTTGATATTCGTATTGGTAGCGATAATTTTTTGCCTTAATCTTTGGATAAAAGGCGATAGAAAATCCGTTAAGGAAGTTGTTTTTGGCGCTTTTAAAGAAATTAAAAAGCCTTTTATTACTCTTGTATTAATTCTTTCTTTTGTCCAAATAATGATGAATTCCGGAATAAACGGATCCGAGCTTGCATCTATGACGGAAGCGATAGTCAAGCCTCTTGAAGGAGCTAATCCTATTTTTCTTTCTTTCGCTTCTCCGGCAATAGGAGCTTTAGGCGCTTTTGTTGCCGGCAGTTCTACGGTTTCTAATCTGCTTTTTTCTTCCATACAGCAATCAGCGGGGATTTTTTCGGGAATAAGAGAGAGCGTGATGCTTGCTATGCAGGGGATGGGATCGGCTGCCGGCAATATGATATCTATACATAATATATTAGCTGCCATTACTGTGGCGGGCGCAACAGTTGCGATGGAGAGAAAAGTGCTTCGTTCCAATTTGCCGTTTTTAGCTTTATATATTTTTATATTGGGCTTAGCCGGATTTATATTGTCGGTGGTATTATATTAAATATATGGTTGTCAGCCTAATTTTGTTTTTTATAGGTTTTTTTATCCTTATTAAAGGAGCGGATATTTTAATAGATGGAGCATCGTTTATTGCGCAAAAACTTCATTTATCTAATTGGCTAGTAGGGACGGTTATTGCCGGAATAGGAACTTCCATACCGGAATTTAGCATAACTCTTGTATCTAATTTTGCGGGGCAAACTCAAGTTGCGGTTGGTAATCTCGTGGGGAGCGCGATAGTCAATATTTTATTAGTGCTTGGGGTATCTGCAATAGCGGCACCTCTTGTCATTAGAGATTCCTGGATAAAAAGGGATATGGCGTGGAATATATTTTCTATTGCGGTATTTTTGCTTTTTGCTTATTTGCCAATAGGGGGGCCGATAGGGCAATTATCCAGAATCGAAGGAATAATTCTCGTCGGCTTATTTATTGTTTGGCTATGGAGAGTAATAAGAGAAAAAACTAATGGAGACGATGAGGCTACAGAATATTCGTTTACTTTTATTACAGCTATTGTGATGATAATAGCCGGTTTTATAGGCGTGGTTATCGGGGGAAATTGGGTGGTAAACGGAGCGGCGATATTAGCAGGGGCTTTTGGCATAAGTAAGGGTCTGATAGCTCTTACAATAATAGGTATAGGAACTTCTCTTCCCGAGCTTGCAGTGTCGGTGATGGCGGCGCTTAAAAAACAGCCAGGCATAGCTATGGGAAATATTATCGGTTCAACTATATTTAATTTTTTAATTATAGCGGGCGTTAGCGCAATAACTTTTCCTTTCTTTTTCCCGACTGGACTGTTTACAGATACGCTTATAGCAGGTTTTGCGGGAATGCTTCTTTTATTGCTAATGTTTTTTGGCAGAAAGAAAATTTTAACAAAAGCTAAAGGAATAATTCTTGTAGGAGCTTATGTTTTTTACTTGTTTTATTTGATTATAGGAAGATAATTTGACAGTTATAATTTGATATGACTATATTGGGCTTAGATTCTTTAAAAAGGATGTGTTGGGATGATTGTTTCAAAAAAAGACAAGATAGATTGCCCTTTTGGCTGCAAGGATGATAAAGGCAATTTTATCAAAGTGGCTATCGGAGGAAACTGCCCCGTTTGCCGAACAACAATACCTTATGGATCAGGGTATTCGCTTAGCGCCCAATCCAATATAAGGAAGAGGACGCGGACATTGGATCATAAGGTCCACATAGGGCCGTAAGCCCTTAAAAACTAAAATAAAAGCTCTCTTAATGGGAGCTTGATTTTTATTTTTACATAGGTATATACTCACGCTATTGCTCTTTAATATAAAGGGAGGTGAAGTAATGGTATTTATTGCCATCTTCCTTTCGCTCTGCATTGCGATATTTCCAGTGATGGCGATTATAGAATTTTGTGATTTAAAGCTTTTTTTAGCTGTTAAATCACCAGCAATTCTTATTTTGCCGGCTGTAGCAATCGAATGCCGGGTTATCGGCCTTAAAGAGCCTGTGGGAAAGGACCACATAAGCTTATAAAGGCTTGAGTTGGAAGGAGGAAGCGGATGGTCTTCATTGTTTTTATTAAGACATGCAGTATTGCTTGTGCTCCCGCAGAATCGGTTTTCTCCTGTTTTGGTCAAGAGATGTACTCCAGAAAATATCTGGACCGCGCAAACGAGGGTTGCGTTTTAAAAAGCAGGAATAATCGAGATAGCGCCTTATAAGGAGGAGGCGCTAAAGGCTCTGTCTTTGAAGACGGAGCCTTTTTTGATTTTTATTCCTTAAAGATTTAACTTTAATCATTGATGATGGATAAAAAGCTGGAAAAATTAATAAAAAGAGAAACTAAAAGACAAGAAGAAACGATTGACCTTATTCCTTCGGAAAATATAATGCCTTCGGAAATAATGTTTGCAATCGGTTCTCCTCTTGCCAATAAATATTCTGAAGGCTATCCCGGAAAGAGGTATTATCCTGGAAATAATATCTGCGATGAAATAGAGATTTTAGCGCAGGAAAGAGCTCTCGAAGCTTTTGGTCTTGATGACAAAAAATGGGCGGTTAATGTCCAGCCGTATTCGGGCTCTCCCGCCAACTTAGCCGTTTATTTAGCTCTTATGAATCCTCGAGAAAAACTTATGGGCATGGAGCTTTCTTCTGGCGGACATTTGACTCATGGACATAAAGTTTCGGCTACCGGAAAAATATTTTGTTCAGTACAGTACGGTCTTGGCAAAAATGGAAGGCTTGATTATGAGGCAATAGAAAAAATTGCATTAAAAGAGAAACCGAAAGCAATTGTTTCCGGAACAACGGCTTATCCAAGAAAAATAAGCTTTAAAAAATTCGGTGATATAGCCCAGAAGATTGGGGCGTATCATATTGCCGATATTTCTCATATTGCCGGCTTGGTTTTGGCCGGGGAGCATCCTTCTCCTTTTGAATATGCTCAAGTTGTAACAATGACAACCCATAAAACCTTGCGCGGTCCGAGGGGCGCGGTTATTTTTTCAAGAAGAGAGCCGTTAATAGCCGGGAAAGGAAATATAAACGAGGCAATAGATAAAGCTGTTTTCCCCGGATTGCAGGGAGGGCCTCATAATAACCAGACTGCAGCGATAGCGCAGAGTTTTTATGAGGCAGGCAAGGCGAGTTTTAGAAATTATCAGAAAAAAATTATTAATAATTCTAAAGCTCTTGCTGATGGATTAAAAGCAAGGGGCTTTAAGCTGGTTACCGGCGGTACGGATAATCATTTAATTCTTGCCGATTTGAGAAATTTTGAAATAAAAGGAAAGGATGCGGAAACCAGACTTGAAGAAAACGGAATAATAGCCAATAGAAACTCTATTCCTGGAGACAAGTCTCCGTTTAATCCTTCCGGTTTGAGGATGGGCACGCCCGCAGTGACAACGAGGGGAATGAAAACGAGAGATATGGAAAAAATTGCTGATATGATTTACCGGGTTATTGCTTTTAATGATGACGTTAAAAATGACGTTAAAAATCTTATCGCGAAATATCCTGTAAAAAGTTTTGTTAATTCGCTTGAAAAGAAATAAGGATGATAAAAATAAACGGCAAAGAAATAGCTTCTAAAATATATGCGCGCTTATCTGAAAAAGAAACAGCTGGCTTAAAGCTGGCTGTTTTGATGGCGGGCGAAGATTCTGCCATATCTTCTTTTATTAAACAGAAAAGGAGAGCGGCGGAAGAAATAGGCATATCTTTTGATCTTGTCAGCCTGCCTTATAAGGCAGATACGCAAAACGTAATAAATGAGCTTAATCGCTTGTCTTTTGATAAATCTGTAACTGCCATAGTGGTTCAGCTTCCTTTGCCGGAGCATATAAACAAGAAAGCAGTGATAGGAGCAATACCTTCCGAAAAAGATGTAGACGCTTTAAATGGCGGAAATGTTATTTCTCCGGCTGTAGGCGTTGTTTTAGAGATAGCGAATGAATTTGGCAAAGATTTTCATAATACAGATGTTGCTGTTGTCGGCTACGGAGAGCTTGTCGGAAAGCCTGTTTATAACGCTCTTAAAGATAAGGCGAGATCGATAAAAGTTTTAGACAAAGGAAGCAATATAAGCCTAGGAGTTGCCGAAGCTGATATTATTGTTTTAGGCACAGGCGTTCCCGGTATTGTGGATTCAGGCATGATAAGGGATAGATCGCTTGTAATCGATTTTGGTTATGGAAAAGGATCTCTCGGAAAATCAAGCGGAGATTTTAAACTAAGGCCGGAAGATGAAGATAAGGACTTTGCTTACACTCCGACACCGGGAGGTACCGGCCCTATATTGGTAGCAAAGCTTTTTGAAAATGTTTTTGAAATAGAAACTTCTGATAAAAATAAATAACGACTCGATGAAACGAGCCGTTATTTATAATTTATTTTTCCGATTTTTCTTTTTCTATCTTGATAACTAGTTCTTTTTCTAGAGATTGCAACATTTTTTTATCTCCTCTTAATGTTTCTTTGGCGGCTTCGGTTCCTACGCCAAGCTTTTCTTCATTAAAATAATAAGTGTTTCCGCTTTTTTTTGCGATGCCGTATTTCAACGCGCTGTTTAAGATATCTCCTTCATAAGATATGCCTTCATTGAACATAATATCGAACTCTGCTTGACGAAATGGGGGAGCGACCTTATTTTTGACTACTTTTGCTCGGACCCTGTTTCCTACAACTTCCTCTTTTTTCTTTATCTGGGCAATTCTTCTAAGATCGATACGGACAGATGAATAGAATTTAAGAGCTCTTCCTCCAGGAGTGGTTGTGGTCGGACCATAACCCATCATGCCTATTTTTTCTCTTACTTGATTGATAAATATCAGAAGAGTTTTGCTTCTTGCGGCTATGGCGGTAATTTTTCTCATTGCTTGAGATAGCATTCTTGCTTGGAGTCCGATATATTGCGCTCCCATTTCTCCGTCAATTTCAGCTTTTGGCGTAAGGGCGGCGACTGAATCGATTATTATTACATCAATAAGTCCGGATTTAACCAAGCTTTCCATTATATTAAGAGCTTCTTCTCCGTTATCGGGCTGGGATATGATGAGTTCTTTAATATTAACTCCTATTTTTTGAGCTCTTTCTGGATCAAGCGCATGTTCAGCATCAATGAAGGCGGCTTTGCCTCCTTTCTTTTGGGCTTCAGCTATAATTTGGAGCCCGAGGGTGCTTTTTCCAGACATTTCAGGACCGAATATTTCGACAATTCTTCCTTTAGGAAATCCTCCTATGCCAAGAGCGAGATCAAGGCTGAAAGATCCGGAAGATATTGAATCAACGTCAGTTTTTTTCGTTTCGCCGAGCTTCATTACTGACTCCTCGCCGAACTTATCTCTTATAGACGCAATAAGAGAATCAAGATCTTTTTCTTCTTCTGAATTATTGGTCTTCGTCGTTTTCTTCTTGGGCATTGTTTATATTATTATTTTCTTCGTTTAAATTTTCTGTTATATAAAAGACCTTTCTAATAACAGTGATCTCGCGTCCGAGAAATCTTTTAACTTTTATTTCAAAAGTGTTAAGTCCGGCGTCGAGTTGGACCTCTTTTGTAAACCGGCCTTCGCTATCAACGGGCACGAGCTCTTTGTTAATTATAATCGAATCTTTGGGATTAATCTTGCCTTCTATTGCGAGCAATTGATCTCTGGTTTCCAAAAAGTCCCTATTTTCTATTTTTTCAGGGAGATTTATGTCGAGAGAAGGTATTCCGAGAAATGAATTTATTCTTGGCATTATAATAATGGCTAAAATTCCAAGAATTATGGCAAATATCCAGCCTTTTCTTTTTTTAGCGACGATAAACCTGTTTTTAGGGAGAAAATCTTCTTTTCCAGAGGTTTTAAGCCCAGCTTTTTTGTATGCGTCCAATAGTATCTCCGGTTCTGTATCGAGGGCGGAAGATATTTTAATCAAATATCCTCTAACGTAGGGGGCGGCAGGCATATTTTTAAGGTCATTATCTATTATTGCCGAAAGATACCTCTTTGGAATATTTGTAAGATCGGATAATTTTTCGAGCGTTATACCATGCTCGGTGATTATTTCGGATAAGATATCTCCTAATTTCTTATCATTATTCATCGTTTTCTTCAGGATTTAGGGCGCTTGCCAGATAAATTTCTCTTGGTTTAGCGCCATCTGCCGGACCGACAATGCCTTTGGATTCCATTATATCCAGGAGTCTTGCAGCTCGAGCATAACCGATTTTTAATCTTCTCTGCAAGAGAGAGGCGGATGCTTTACCTGCTTCTTTTATGACTTCTAGGGCGTCTGGGAAAAGCTCATCTTCATCTTCATCTCCGGTTGATGAACTTAATATTCCTTCGAGCTCGTTAGGTTCGGTAACCGAGAGATCATTTATTTCTCCTTCATTGTTTTCAATTATAAATTGGGAAACATCTTTTATTTCTTTATCACTAATAAAGGACCCTTGTATTCTTCTTGGCTTAGAAAGGCTGGAGGAAACAAGGAGCATATCTCCGCCTCCAAGCAATTTTTCTGCTCCGGAAGTATCAAGGATGGTTCTGGAATCAATTTGGCTGGCAACTTGAAGGGCTATTCTGGTGGTTATATTCGCTTTAATAAGGCCGGTGATAACTTCGACTGAAGGGCGCTGGGTAGAAACTATAAGATGTATTCCTGTCGCGCGCGCCATTTGAGCAAGCCTAACTATTGAGCCTTCAACTTCTCTGCCGTAAGTGGTCATAAGATCAGCGAGCTCGTCGATAACAATAACAAGATAAGACATAGGGTCTTCTTTGTGTTTTTCATTATAGCCTTTAATATCCCTGAAACCTTCTCGGAGAAGCTCTTCGTAACGCCTGTCCATTTCGGCTATAGCCCACCTAAGAGCGGAGACGGCTTTTTTTCCTTCGGTTATAACTGGAGCAACAAGGTGGGGGAGCCCGCTATATACGGAAAGCTCAACTCTTTTTGGGTCTATAAATATGAAGCGGAGCGTTTCAGGAGAATTTTTATAAAGAAGAGAAATTATTATTGAATGGATAGTTACGCTTTTTCCGCTACCAGTTGCTCCGGCAACAAGCAAATGAGGCATTTTAGCAATATCAGGAAAGACGGGTTCTCCGGAAAGTCCCTTGCCAAGAGCAAATCCCAGGTGGCCGGCAGAATTGAATTCGGGAAAGTTAAGAAGGCTACCAAGACGAACCATGGCGGCTATTTTATTTGGAACTTCTATACCTACAAGAGATTTTCCGGGAATAGGAGCTTCTATTCTTAAGGGATGAGCGGCAAGCGCAAGAGCAAGGTCTTGATTTAGTGCGGTAATTCTAGATAATTTAATTCCTTCAGCTGGCTTTAAAGTGTAGCGAGTAACTTTCGGCCCTATGGTTATTTCTCCCATTTCTACCGGAATGCCAAAACTATCTAATGTTCTTTTTATTATATTGGCATTAGCTCGTAGGTCTCCGACGGTAGGCTTTTCAATAGTGGGGTTTAAGAGATTTATCGGGGGAGGGACATAGTTTTTGAAAGACAGTTTCTTTTCTCCTTTTTTAGCGGAAACGGAAGAGAATTTATCTTCGGATATATCGGAATCCTTATTTTCTTTTTTATCTTTTTCATTTTCGGCTCCGCCTGGGGTAATTTCATTTTTAACTGAAGCGGTTTCATTTTCGCTTTCTTCTCCTTCTCCGTTTACTATAATTTTTTCAGAAGGCTTCTTTATAAGCTTAAGGTTAGGATTTATTTTAACCGGAATATCTAAAGCAAATATAAATCCGATTATAATAAAGGAAACGGATATTATTATTCCGGCCCAATATCCAAAAGGAACTTCTACCCAGCCGATAGCGCTTCCGAACCAACCGCTTTTCCCGGGATAAAGAATATCTATGAGACCAAGACTTCCTAAAATAAATACGGTACTGCCAATAGTCGTGTGTTTCATTAGCTCGCGCTTTTTTCCTAAAAGAAATAATATGCCTGCTCCCATAAGCGTTACAGGGATAAGATAATATCCTATTCCGAGGACGGCATTGCCAAACTTAAAAAGCAATCTTCCTGCCGGTCCTGCCTTATCGAAGCTTGCGAGCCATAATATAGCGCTAGTGCTTAAAAAAATTATTGCCCAGATACTCATAAGCACTTCTGGGCGCATTTTTACTTTTTCTTCCGGAATTTTTTTCTTATCGGTTTTTTTTCCCATATCAATGATTAATTATAGGTAGCCAATGGGTAAAACTCAAAAGATGTTTTATTGTTTAAGTTTTTTCGGTGAATATCGGGGAATAATTGGCAAAGTGCTATTATTATGTCGTGGACATAGATTATTCCATATTTAGAGCTTATGACATCCGAGGCAGATATCCTTCTGAAATAAATGAGGATGTTGTATTTAGGATAGGCAGTACTGTTTCGCAAAAAATATTGCCGGAAGGAAAGGTAATTATAGCCATGGATGCCAGGAATAGCTCTCGAAAAATATATACTGCGCTTAAAAAAGGATTTAAGGGGAGGGAACTGATAAGCGTCGGTTTTTCAACAACGCCTATGTTTTATTTTCTAGTAAATAGGCTGAATGCGGCAGGAGGAATTATGGTTACGGCTTCGCATAATCCTCCCGATTGGAACGGATTAAAGATAGTCGGTCCCAAGGCTGATCCGATAACAGGCGAAGAGGTAAAAGAGATGATGAAATGAAGATAAAGCGCAAGTTTTTAAATATATATTCAGATTATATTAAGGGTAATATTTCTTCTAAGCGGAAAATGAGGGTTATTTTTGACGCTTCTAACGGCTTTTCTGCTCAAGTAATGAAATCTTCTTTAAAAAATAATCGCGATATTGAGGCTTTTTACATAAATGATAAGCCGGACGGAAATTTTCCAGGACATGGACCTGATCCTTTTTCTGCCGGTGCAATGGATCAGGTAAAGAGAGAAGTTTTAAAAAATAAGGCTGATTTAGGTTTTATATTTGATGCTGACGGGGATAGGGTATTTGCAATCGATAATAAAGGCCGTTACGTTCATTCTGATTTTTTAACTAAGCTATATATAGAAGCTTATTTTCCTAAAAAAGTGGTATTAGATCGTCGAATAGGCTGGTTGGTGACTAGGGAATTAAGCGGCAAGACGGAAATATTCAAATCTAAAGTCGGGCATTCTTATATGAAGGATATGATGAAAAAGCATTCGGCTGATTTCGGAGCCGAGGAATCAGGCCATTATTATTTCAGCGTGGAAGGTTCTTATATGGATTCGGGAGCTATGATGTCAGCCAGATTAATATCGGCGATATCCGAAAAAAAATCTTTTTCGGAATGGATTGATTCCCAGCCTAAATATTATAGGTTTGGAGAGGCTTCTTTTTCTGTGAGCGATATCAGTATGGCGATAAAAAATATAGCGAAATACGCGAAAGAGCAAGGTTTTAGTATGGATTTTAAAGACGGCTTATCTGCAGAAAGGCAAGATATGCAGTTTAATGTAAGGCCTTCTGCCAACCAGCCACTTATGAGGATAGATGCGGAATCGACATCTGAAGATGTTTTGAAAAAAGAGATGCAAGTGATACAATCGCTTATTAAAGAAAATAAAGATAAAGAGCGATTATGAATTCCAAGGATATTCTTGTTATAGATATCGAGACAAAAAATACGTTTTTTGACGTTGGGGGCCAGGCAAATATAAAAGATCTTGATATGTCTTTAACGTGCGCTTATTCATATAATGAAGGCTCTTATTTGAGTTTTTGGGAAAAAGATCTGAAAGAGTTGGAAAAGAGAATGAAAGAAGCAGCTTTAATTATAGGGTTTAGCATTAATAGGTTTGATCTTCCTGTTTTGAATAAGTATTTCGATTTTAACGCCAATGCGCTAAAGAGGCTGGACCTTCTTGAAGAAATAGAAATGAGTGCTGGAAAAAGAATAGGCTTAGATCTTCTTGCTCATACCAATCTTGGCATCGGAAAAACTCATAATGGATTGGAAGCTGTTAAATTTTGGAACGAAGGAAATTTAGAAGAACTTGAAGCATATTGTCTTAATGATGTTAAGGTAACCAAAGATCTTTATGAGCTGGCAAAATCTCAAAATTATCTTATGATGCCGCAGAGAGGATCAGACGAACTTATAAGGGTTAATCTTGATTTTAATGAAAAGATCAGAGAAGCGACAACGGAAAACACTTTATTTTGACCACGCAGCGACAACTCCTTTAACGAAGGAAGCTTTTTGGGCTATAGAAGAGGCTTATAGTGAAGGCCTCGGCAATCCCGGATCAATACATTCGTTTGGGAGAAAGGCTTTAGCTCTTCTTGATAAGAGCAGGGAAAAAATTGCCGGCATGCTTGGAGGCGATTTTAGCGGGGTTGTATTTACTGGTTCGGCGACAGAAGCTAATAATCTTGCTGTCAGGGGAACGGCAAAGAGATATATAAGGCGTCCAGGCATTTCTGATGGGGATTTTCCTGCCAGAATAGTAATTTCCGATGCAGAGCATGAATCAGTAGAAAAAATAGCGGAAAAAATGTCTGAAGAAGGATGCGAGGTTGTTAGGGTGAGGGTTAAGAAGGACGGCTGTATCGATCTTAAGGCGCTAGAGGAGGCAATAAACGGGAGAACGGCGCTTGTTTCGCTGATATTTACTAATAATGAGACCGGAGCGGTTAATAATATTAAAAGAGCTTCAAGCATAATATCTGAAATTAGAAAAGAAAGAGATTACCCTTTGTTTCATATAGATGCTTCGCAATCTTTCCGATATGAAGATTGCTCTTTTCTTAAAACGGGGGCTGATATGATTACTTTGTCTTCTCATAAAGTAGGCGGGCCAAAGGGAGTTGGAGTTCTTTGCTGCCGAAATAAGGATATTCTTAAAAAAATAGAGCCTCTTATATTAGGCGGAGGGCAGGAGTTTGGGTATCGATCGGGAACAGAGAATATTCCTGCTATATCAGGTTTTACTGTTGCTCTTGAGGAAGCGGATCGCTTAAGGAAAAAAGAAACAGAAAGATTAAGAGGGATTAAAAAATATTTATTCGAAGGCATATCGGAAATTTTTCCAAAAACAAGAGTAAACGGTCCAAAGATAGAAAGCAGTTCTCCTCATATTTTAAATATATGGCTTCCGGGAAAAAGTGCGGAAGAAGTGGTCGTATTTTTAGATATGGCAGGCATAGCAGTGTCTTACGGTTCGGCTTGTTCGGCGAGGGCTTTTAAATCTTCGAGAGTATTAGAATCAATGGGCTATTCGGAAAAGCGTGTTTTAGAAAGCATAAGGATAAGCTCTGGAAGAGAAACCACTATGGCTGAAGCAAAAGCTTTTATCAGTATTTTTAGAAAGCTGGAAATTTAGCCTTAATAGGCAAATTATTGCTTTATATAAGCTAATTTTTGTGTTTTAATTTGTTAATAAAATCAGGGTAATTTTCTGAAAATATGCTAAAAGATAAGCCATCACTTCCGGAAATAGAAAAAAAGGTTCTTGATTTTTGGGATAAGAACCATATTTTTGAAAAAACTATTGAACATAGAAAGAAGAATAAAGCTTTTTCTTTCTATGACGGGCCTCCCTTTGCGACGGGGTTGCCTCATTACGGTCATATATTAGCAACGACAATAAAGGATTCAGTTACGAGATTTTGGACAATGAAGGGGTATAAAGTGGAGCGTCGCGTTGGCTGGGACTGCCACGGTTTGCCGGTTGAAAATTTGATTGAAAAAGAGCTTGGCTTAAAAGATAAGTCTCAAGTTGAGGAAATGGGCATAGAGAAATTTAATGATGCCTGCCGGGCGGCTGTTTTTCGTTCGGTCGGAGATTTTCAAAAAACTTTAAAGAGAGTTGGCCGTTGGGCTGATTATTCAAATTCTTATGCTACTTTTGATAATGATTATGTTGAGTCGGTTTGGTGGGTTTTTAAGGCATTATGGGATGAAGGGCTTATTTATTCCGATTACAGGGTAACTCCATATTGTCCGAGGTGTGGAACTCCGCTTTCTAATTTTGAAGTTAACCAAGGCTATAAGGATACCGAGGAATCGGCTATATTTATAAAATTTAAATTGAAAGAACAGGCGGATAATATACCTACTTATTTTGTTGCTTGGACTACAACTCCTTGGACGTTGACGGCAAACGCGGCTTTAGCGGTAAATAATAATATTGATTATGTATATGCAGTAAGAAAAACCGATAAGGGAGAGGAGAGGCTGATATTTGCCAAAGAAAGGCTTGAAGCTCTTGGTCTGGACAGCTCAAGGATTGAAAGAGAGGTAAAGGGCAACGAACTGGCTGGAAAAGAATATGAGCCGATATTTAATTTTATTGAGCCGGAAAAAAGAGCTCATTTTGTAATAACCGCTGATTTTGTGTCTGTGGAAGATGGAAGCGGAATAGTTCATATAGCTCCGGCGTTCGGTGCGGATGATATGGAAGCAGCAAGAGAAAACAATATCCCGGTTATATTAACTGTTAAC
>JALOAR010000002.1 GCA_023228665.1 Candidatus Colwelliibacteriota bacterium
TATTGTCGGCTATGTCGGGTTTCCAACAAAAGGAGAAATATTTGAGCGCGAACTGACATCCGTCGATGTTATAGGAAAAACTAATCTTGAAAAAAAATATGACAGTCTTCTTAGGGGAATAAATGGAGAAAATGTCGTATACAGGAATGTTAAAGGCGAATCTCTCGGAACTCATACTTTCAGCGAACCTAAAAAAGGGAATGATCTTACGACAACAATAGACGCTGGTTTGCAAAAATTCTTTTACAGTCGCTTGCAGAAAGCTTTAGAAGGAGCTGGTCCTGGAGGGGTGGGTATAGCTATAAATCCTTTAAACGGCGATGTGCTTAGCCTTGTCAGTATCCCTAGTTTTTCTTCTTCTGATATATCAGAAAGCTTGGTAGATCCGAATAAGCCTTTATTTAATAGAGCTGTTACCGGCCTCTATAGTCCTGGCTCAACAATAAAAACCGTAATTGCTGCAGGAGCTCTTAAAGATGGCGTAATAGATACGGATGAAATGGTATTATCTACCGGACATCTTGATATTCCTAATAAATACCACCCTGAATATCCAACGCGTTTTGTTGATTGGAAAGCTCACGGGTGGGTTGATGTATATTCCGCCCTTGCTCGCTCTTCCAACATATTCTTTTACGCGGTTGGCGGAGGACTCCCTTATAATTTAGATCTTTTTATGGGTGATTCGGATTTGTCTTCAGGTCTTGGAATTAATGGATTAAAAAAATATTATTCTATTTTCAGGCTCGATAAGAAAACAGGCATAGATTTAAGCGGAGAATCTGAAGGATATCTTCCTTCTGCAGAAGATAAGAAAGAAAGAACGGGAATAGATTGGACTATAGGCGATACCTACAACGTATCTATAGGGCAAGGTGATTTAGTAGTCACTCCTATCAGCCTTATTAATGCCGTATCTTCCATAGTGAATGGCGGAAAAATATTCAAGCCTAATCTTATTTTGGGAAAAGAATCGGAAATATTAGATGATATCAGTTATTTATCAAAAGAGCTTAGCGAAGTCGTTGTAGGAATGAAGGACGCTGTCAATAAATCCTATGGAACAGCATCTATGCTAAACAGTTTGCCTTTTGAAACTTGCGCTAAGACCGGTAGCGCTCAAGTTATGAATAACACTCAAACAAATGCTTTCTTTGTCGGTTGCGGGCCTTTTCCTCTTAAAGAAGAAGAAAATCCCATATGTGTTCTTGTTCTCGTTGAGCAAGCTAAAGAAGGGGGTCTAAACGCTGTTCCTGTAGCCTACGATGTATTCAAATGGTATTATGATTCAAGAATAAATCCGGTTCAAAATGGACAAGACGCAACAGAGTAATAATAAAAAAAATTATTCTTCTCCCGGCAAGCTTGAAGAAAATATTTCAACGAAAAGCGGATCGGAATTCAGGCAAGATATTGTTTCCGGAGATTGGGTTCTTATAGCAACAGGAAGAAAGAAAAGGCCTCACGATCTTATTGTTAAGAAGAAAAGAAAAGCGTCGCCAAAAAGAAAATGTCCTTTTAAAGACCCTCAAGCTTCTGGAAACGCTGAACCTGTCATAATTCGTTACCGTCCTGGAAAAAATGAAAATAAAAAAGACTGGAGCATTCAAGTTATTCCTAATCTTTATCCGGCTGTATTTTCTTCCAGTGATATTGATCCGACTATAAAGCAAAACGGCCCTTATTTTATTGCAGATGGAGCCGGCTATCATGATCTTATAATTACGCGTGACCATTATAATAATTTTCCCCAGCTTTCGCCCCAAGAGGCGGTTGAAGTCCTTTCTGTTATGCAGGAAAGATATAAGCAAGTTGCCGAAGATAACCGCATAGATTACGTTTCTATATTCCACAATTGGGGTCCCTCGGCTGGCGCTTCGATATATCATCCGCATTACCAAATTATTTCCATTCCTGTTCTTCCTCCAGATGTCAGTCATTCTTTAAAAGGATCTGAAAAATACTTTAAAGAAAACGGTTCTTGTGTTCACTGCGCCGTATTAAAAAAAGAAATAAGCGAAAAGAGCAGAATTATATACGAAAATAATTCCGCTGTGGTTTTTTTGCCTTTTGTTTCCAGAGAGCCTTTTGAAATAAGAGTTTTTCCAAAAAGACATTCTTCTTTTTTTGAAGATTGCCCGCCTGAAGAATTATCTGATATAGCTGATGCTCTTCAAAAAGCAACCGGAATGCTTGAAGAAAAAATGAAGAACGTTGATTATAATTTTTTCATACATACCGCCCCGGTAAAAGATAAAAATAAATACAGCTATTATCACTGGCATATAGAGATTCAGCCTAAAATAAGCATTTCTGCCGGATTTGAATTAAGTACGGGCATAGAAATAACAGTAGTCGATCCAGACGACGCAGCTAAATTTTTAAGAGGAGAACAATAAATAATGGAAAAAGAATTATTGACCGTTCTTATTGCTTCTTCTCCTTTTGCGGAACTAAGAGGATCCATACCAACTGCCATATTAGCGTGGGATTTTCCGATAATTAAGGCTTTTCTCTTGTCTGTTGTCGGTAATTTTATTCCCGTAATTCCTTTGCTTATTTTTTGGAATTTTATTGCGGAAAAACTATCTGACCGCTCCTATTATTTTAATAGGTTGTTTGCTTGGCTTTCAGATAGGACTATTAAAAATCATTCTTATAAATTTGAGAGATGGGAAAGTTTGGCGCTGCTTTTATTCGTTGCTATACCTTTTCCTCTAACTGGAGCTTGGAGCGGAACATTGGCCGCATTCATATTCGGCATACCTATTAAACGCGCTTCTATCATGATACTTATTGGCATCTTGATTTCAGGAACAATCGTTTCATTATTTATTAAAACAGGATCTGAACTACTGTCCGCGATTTAAATTCAAGGTATAATCAATCTATGGATATAAAAGGCAAAATAGCGGTAATGAACTGGAAGTGCAATCCTTCTTCAAAAGAAGAGGCTGAAGCGCTTGCTATTGCTTCTGATATGGACGGCGTAATTATCTGTCCTCCGGCACCATTTATTGAAGCTGTCCGCAACAAATTAAATAAGGCTATTCTCGGATCTCAAGATGGTTTTTGGGAGGAAGGCGCCTTTACCGGAGAATATTCTTTTAACCAGCTCGCTTCTGTGGGAGTTAAATATTCCGTGATAGGCCATTCTGAAAGAAGGTGGCTCTTTAGCGAAGATTCCAATTTGATATCAAAAAAAGTAAAAGCAGCGATAAAGGCGGGTATAATTCCCATTTTATGTATCGGAGAAAAAGAAAGAATATCCGAACCTGAAGCGATTGAAACAGTTCTTTCTCAATTAATGGCTTCAATTAAAGATATTGCTGAAGATGATATGGAAAATATTATTATTGCTTACGAACCAGTATGGGCAATAGGCACAGGCAAGAATGCCTCTCTTAAGGAGGTGGAACCGGTTATCTTAGGTATTATTGAGTATTTTAAGGAAAACTTCGATAAAAAAATGAATATTATTTATGGAGGATCGGTTTTATCGGAAAATGTTAAAAATTATATGATCAGTCCTTATATTGGCGGAGTCTTAATCGGCGGATCCAGTCTTAATAAGGATAAAGCATTAGAAATAATTAAAATTATCAGATCAACTATTTAATAATAAAAAAATGATTAAAAAAATAATAAACTTTTTTCTTAAATTTCAATTTGTTCGTTTTGCCATCATTGGGGTTATGAATACAGGTTTGGATTTTGGAGTTTTAAACCTTTTAATATTCGCAACTGGAGTAAGGGAAGGTTTGTCTCTTGCGCTTTTAAATAGCATTTCTTTTTCCGTGGCAACAGCAAATAGTTATTTATGGAATAAATATTGGACTTTTAAGGATAAAGACGCTGTCCGCGCTGCGGAAATAGGGCAATTTCTTACTGTAAGTCTTATTGGTCTTGGTATTAATTCAAGCATTGTTTATCTTATTTCAACCTTTATAGACCCTATTTTAGGCCTCTCACCGGCAATGTGGGTGAATGCTTCTAAGGTTATTGCTACCGGCATCGCTCTTTTTTGGAACTTTTTAGGTTATAAATTTATAGTGTTTAAAAAATAAGTAAGAAACCTATGCTTTTAATACACGCATATCTGCACAGATATGCGTGTATTTTTCATTTAATTTGAATAGATTTAGATATATTATAAAATTGACAAGTTGCTAATTTTATGATAAAAAGGCCCATACGCTTACAGCGTAAATTTTATCCGCCGAAGAAGCGGAAAGGAGGTCTTTAAAATTGGAAAATAAGAAAAATAGCCGGTTTTCATCAAAAACTCTCATTTGGTTGTGGTCGATTATTGTTCTCATGATTATTGTTGTGATTATCGGATGGGCAATCCATTACTTTTCTGGAAAAAATAATTCTGACGAAAAAATTGAAGAAGGTAAGGAAATAGAAACCACAATTGAGGATGAGGTTTCCGTTATTATTAAGAATAGCGAAGAATCCGAAAAAAACGAGTCAGATCTTTCTGAAAAAAGATTGACCTTAACTCTCCGAAAAGGGGATGAAAATGAAGAGGTCAAGATATTACAAGCTAAGCTTAAAAAACTTGGGTTGTATCAGGGAGAGATCCATGGTTGTTTTTCCGAGTCTGTTTATAAAGCTGTTATTGCTTTCCAAAAGCAAAATGGTTTGAAACAAGACGGAATTGTAGGGAGAAACACTCGCGCTGTCTTGAATGGAGATCCGCTGCCGACTTCCGCGCCGATTTCCGGAGGATCAACTAAAATAGTGGTCCAAAAAGAAGTTGACAAGGAAGCTCTTAAAAAACTGGAAGATGAAGTAGAAAAGCTTACGGACGAGGTTAAGAAATTAACTGAAGAAAAAGAAGTTGACAAGGAAGCTCTTAAAAAACTGGAAGATGAAGTAGAAAAGCTTACGGACGAGGTTAAGAAATTAACTGAAGAAAAAGAAGGTGAACCTTCTCCGACTCCAGTTGCATTAAAACCTTCAGCAACATCATTAGGAGTAGAATTAATCAATAACAATTCTGCCATCTTAACTGGTAAGGCTGATCCGAATGGCTTCCAAACTGATGTTTGGTTTCAGTACGGCTTAACAACATCGCTTAATAAAAAAAGCGATGTCCAAAGCATCGGTAATGGCACTCTAGAACAAGATGTGTCAATACAAATTACCGGTTTGGAGCCAAGTACCAAGTATTGGTACAGGCTTTATGCAAAGAGTTCTAAAGGCCAAGATATCGGAACTCTAAAAAGTTTTGTTACTACCAGTTCTGGAACAACCAGTACCGCAGAAGCTAAAGCATCCTTGGTAGATTACAGAATCTTTCAAGTCAGCGGCAAAAGCTACATCGAGGCTTTTGTGATAGTTGAAGACCTTGAAAGCGGACTCTATCCGGAGAAATACTGGATCAAGTTCAATGGCAATTCCGATGGAGAAGAAGACTGGGAAGGTGATCCTAACCATAAAAATGGCCGGTCTTACCTTAAGCCATCATCAAGCCAAGTAGAGATTCAAGCCTTTGTTAGGCTCTCTAATGGTGAGGTTTTGCAAAGTAAAATTGTGAAATATCCGGAATAGCCTTAATAGCCTTAATCAGGCAACCAAAGAACGGTCATAACCGTTCTTTTTTTTACAAAGAACACGCGTAAAAACGCTCCCTCTGGCATATTTAATGCATATATGTGTATAATTTGCCCGTTAGTCTAAAAAGCATTTATGGGTTGACAAAATGATAATTAAATGCTAATAATTAAAGTTATGAAAGCTATGAAAAAAATAATACCAATTATAGCTGCTATCTCCGTTATTTTTAGCGGATTTAGTGGAGTGGCTCTTGCTTCTAGCTCGCCCTCCGTTGTTGCTACGGAAGCGTCGTCCATTACTTCAACATCAGCTTATCTTAAAGGATACGTAGATCCTAATGGCTCATCCACCGAATATTGGATAGAGTATGGGACAAATAATGATTTTCAATATTCAACTATACGCTACACTGTCGGAAGCAGCAGCTCCGGTATTTCGGTAGGCAGAAATGTTACTGGACTTACAGCCGGAAAAACCTATCAATATAAATTGATAGCAAAAAATGCTAGCGGTACGAATAAGAGTAATGTGGTGTCGTTTACTACTACCAACAGTTCTTCTTCTTCAAATAACGATAATAATGACAATTCTAGCGATAGTGGAAATCCTCCGTCAGTCGCCGCTACCAGTGTCACTTCTAAAACTTCAAGCGCCGCTACTCTTAACGGTTCGGTAGATGCAAACGGAAAATTAACTGAATACTGGATAGAGTACGGAACAAATAACAATTTCCAGTATTCTACCATTAGGTACTCAATCGGAAGCTCTAGTTATGCAATCGGCGTAAGCCGAAGAGTTACCGGTTTATCTGCTAGCACTACTTATCAATATAAAGTAATCGCCAGCAATTCTGCCGGCAAAAATGTAAGCAACGTCGTTGAATTTACGACTTCAGGATCTTCTAACGAAAATACCAACGATGAACCCAGTATTGGCAACGCTCCTTCTGCTGTTGCTACTGGTTATTCTTCAGTTACTTCTAATTCCGCAAATATTTCCGGTTCTATAGATCCTAACGGTCTTTATACTGAATATTGGGCAGAATATGGTACGAATAATTCTTTCAGCTCGCGAACTTCAAGCTATTATATTAGCTCAAGCGACAGTTCTAAGTCTGTTAATTTGTCTTTATCCGGACTTTCTTCAAATACTGTTTATAAGTTTAAATTTATAGCCAAGAATTCTAAAGGGTCTATTGCCAGCAATGTTATGCAATTTACCACTAGTTCTTCCGGTTCCATAGTCACTGAAGGTGATGCTCCGAGCGTTAGTCTTTCTTCTGCTTATAGTATAACTAAAGATTCAGCTGTTCTTTCAGGATCAGTTAACCCAAACAGTTCATGGACAGAATATTGGTTTGAGTATGGAACTAACAGTAATAGTCTCGTTTATTCAACGCCTAAATGGTCTGTAAGCTCTACGTCTGGAAATACTCCGGTTTCTTCATCCGTTTATAATCTCCAAAATAATACCACTTACTACTACAGGCTTGTTGCTAATAATTCTTACGGAACAAGATATAGCTCTGTGTGGAACTTCATAACCCAGGGAGGCGGGGGAACCCAATATAACAACCCTTACGTTGTTACTAGAGAAACAACTGAAAAATACTCTACATCAGCCGTTTTAAACGCTGATGTGTCCCCGAACGGCTACCAGACTGATGTTTGGTTTGAATATGGATATTCGAACCAAAGCTTAAATCGTGTTTCTGGAAGCAAGTCAATATCAGGCAACAGCGGTTCGCAAAGAGTGTCTATTCAAATAAACAATCTTTCTCCGAACACTTATTACGATTTCCGCGCCGTTGCGAGAACTTCGTATGGAACTTTCTATGGCGATACAATGTCCTTTAGAACTTCTGGGCAAAATAACGGATATTACGGAGAGCCCCAAGTAGTTACTATTGGAGTATCCAACGTATTGCAGAACGTCGCAGTATTGGAAGGTAGCGTTAATCCGAATGGCTCTGCCGGCAGCGTATGGTTCGAGTATGGAACGTCAGCTTACAACTTGAATAATAAAACTACTTCCATCTCGGTTCCTTCGCATATCGCCTTAAAAAATTATTATATAGCTGCTACCGGATTATCTGCCTCTACCACTTATTACTATAGAGTTGTCTGCTCTAATGCTTATGGCACTAAAAGCGGAGAAATAAAGTCTTTTAAGACTTCCGGCTATTGGAAGCCTTATAGTGGCCCAACCGAAAAAGAAATAATTGTCATTAAAGAGCATGTATCTACAGATGAAGAATCTGGAGTTATCCTTGATCCGTCTGTCAGCAATCTTGAGCCCAAAGCAGGCGATACTATCGATTACGTGCTGACTTATCGTAATGCTTCTAAAAAAGCTATTACTGGCGCTTCTCTTAAAGTAACTCTTCCGTTTGAAACGGAGTATGTTAACTCTAACGTTAAACCAACATCTCAAATGGGAAATAATCTCGTCTTCTATATCGGAGATGTAGAAAAGGGCAGTCAGGGAGTAATAACCATAAAGGCTAAAATTAACGAAGATACCGCTGAAGGATCTAGTATTATGTTTAACTCTTTCCTTGAATATACCGATGGTGATGATGATTTTCAGACGGTAAATTCTTATATTGCCGTAATGATTAAAGGAAGTGCCAATATAGGATTTCTTGGATCATTAAGTTCTCTTGCTAAATCTCTTTCCGGAAGCTGGCTTATGTTGATATTGCTTCTCTTGATGTTTGTCACCATAATTTACCTTCTTATTACTAGAAAAAAGCAAGCTGTTGTTGAAAACTCATCCCAATAAGAATCTTCTATTGACTTTTCTGTTTATTGTGATAGAATAAGCGTGCGAGTGAGACAATCTCCGGTCATATGAAAATATGAAATCGAGGATTGTTTTGCCCTCAAGACCTTTTCCCCCCGCAATTGCGGGGGGATTTTGGTTGTTATTCCCCAGTTTCACGATTTATATTTCATGCTATAGTTAATCAACATGAACGCAGTTGTTCGCCTTAACCTTGATATCGATCCCAAAGAATTTGATTCTTCCTTAAGGCTTAAAAAAGCGGCAGCGTCTCTTAGAGATCTTTACCCGAAATTTGAAAGAATTGTTATTTTAGGCCATAGGGGGCGCCCCAAAAAATTTGATAAAAAGCTTAGCCTTAAGCCTATTGTTAAAGAGCTTTCTGACAAAGCCCGCAGAAAAATTGTTTTTTTAGACGGCTCTCTTAATGATTGCCTCAAGCAGGTTCTAGAAAAAAAAGGTATATTTGCTCTCGAAAATACCAGGTTTTTCCCTGGAGAATACAAGAATAGTTCCGCTCTTGCGCGCAATTACGCCTCTTTTGGAGATATTTTTATAAATGATGATTTTGCAACTGCCCATCGATCGCACGCATCTACCGCAGGCATCGCTTCTTTTTTAACAAGCCTTCAAGGACCTATTATTAAATCAGAGCTTGAAGCGCTTAAAAAAATAACCAACAAGCCTTTAAAGCCTATGACTTTTATAGTAGGAGGAATTAAGATGTCGACAAAAATGCCCGCTATTAAAAACCTTCTTCCCAAATCGGATTATGTTCTTCTTGGCGGAGGTGTCGGAAACACAATGTTAAAAGCTCAAGGAGAAGACATTATGAATTCTATCTATGAAAAAGGGCTTTTAAGCGAAGCAAAAAAGCTGGCAAAAAACTCTAAGGTTAAATATCCCGAAGATTATCGTGTTTCAAAAAGGCAAATATTAGATATAGGCAAGAAAACAGCGGAAAGCTATGCTGAAATAATATCCAAATCCAAAACAGTCGTTTGGGCAGGTCCTGTCGGCATGTTCGAAAGAAAAGCATACATTAAAGGAACGGAAACTATTGCAAACGCTATAGCAGAAGCAAACTGTTTTTCAGTAGCCGGAGGAGGGGAAACTACTTCAGCAATAATTTCTCTCGGCCTTGAAAGAAAATTTTCTTTCCTTTCAACTGGAGGTGGAGCAATGCTTGAATATCTTGCTGGAAAAAAATTGCCGGCTCTAGAAGCTCTTCGAATAACTTATAGGTAGCTAATTCTTTTAATATTTGTAATTTGAATTTTGAAATTTATTATTAATGTCTATGTCTTCTAAAAAAATATTAGTTATATACCATAAGAATTGCCTTGACGGATTTGGTTCCGCTTGGACAGTTTGGAAGAAATTTAAAGATAAAGCTGATTATATTCCGGCAGTCCACCAATCGCCTCCGCCAAAAAATATAAAAGGAAAAGATATTTATATGGTAGATTTTTGTTATTCGGAAGAGGTTATGGAAAATATTAAAAAGAAAGCTAATAAAGTAATTGTTATAGATCACCATATCAGCCAAAAGAAAGCAGTTAAGATATCAGATAATTATGTTTATAATCAGAAAAATTCGGGTGCAGTACTTACATGGAAATATTTCTTTCCAGAAAAAAAAGTGCCTAAGCTATTGCTTTATATAGAAGATAAAGACATATGGAAGTTCAGCCTCAAAAATACTAATGAGCTTTTAGCAGCCGTTGAAATGGTGGGTTTTGATTTCAAGGCCTGGAATAAACTTGCCAAGGATTTTGAAGAAGATAACAAGAGAAATGAATATTTTAAAAAAGGATCGCATATAATTGCCTTCAGCGAAAAGAACATTGAATCAATAGCATCTAATGCCGAACAGGTAATATTTGAAAAAAAGAAGTGTTTATCAGTTAATTCTCCTATCTTTGTTTCAGATATCGGCCATATTTTAGCCACGAAAGCTAAAGGTATAGGAATAATCTGGTGTAAAAAAGGAAATAAGCTTAAAATATCCCTTAGATCAAACGGCAAAGTAGATGTAGCTAAAATAGCCGCTAAACATGGAGGCGGAGGACATAAAGCTGCCGCAAGCTTTTCTATTGAGGTTAAAGGAAATACTCTAAAATTTCCTTGGAAATCATCTTTATAAAAATAATAATAATTCAATTAAAATCACCCTTTTAAAATTAGGGTGATTTTAATTATCAATATTATCCGTGTTATTTTGCTTCTATAGTAACTTTTTTCATTATCACGTCTTCTACCGGCTTATCCATTGCTCCTGTTTGAACTTTCGCTATCGCGTCTGCCACTTCTTGGCCATCAATAACTCTTCCGAATATTGAGTAATCATGAGGGAGGGGATAATCGGCAACCATTATAAAGAACTGGCTTCCGTTCGTATTAGGGCCGGAATTTGCCATAGCAACAGCCCCTTTAACATAGCCTTTCTTATAAGATTCTGTATCAGTGTTAAGCTCGTCTTCAAAAGTATATCCAGGTCCGCCCATGCCGGTACCCGTCGGATCTCCTCCTTGAATCATAAAGCCGTCTATAACCCTATGAAATATAACTCCATCATAAAAACCTTTATTAGCAAGGCTTATAAAATTAGATACCGTTTTTGGGGCATCCGCATCATAAGTCTCTATTTTTATATTTCCCATAGTAGTTTCAATAGAAATAATATGCTTAAAATTTTCCATTTTTGATTCTTGTTGATTATTATTTGATTCTTCTTCGTTCGGCTCTGTAATTACAGGCTGATCTTCCTTGAATACATTTTCTTCCTGTGAAGATTGTTCGCCATTATTATTTTTATTTTCTGCAGAAATCTCTGTATTAGGACTTCCGGACAGCCGGTTATTAAGCCGATTATTTATAGAGGAAAAGGCAAAAATAACTGCCACGCCCAATATAACGGCTCCTATTGCTATTAATTTATTTTTCATACAGAAATTATTTTAACACGCGCGTATCCAGGCTTTGCAAATATATTTATACTTGACTTTATTTAAATTTATGGTTTAATCAGCGGGCAGCCTTGATGGTAGCGTTTCCGCCTTTTTTGGCAGAAATGAGGAAAGTCCGGACTTTCTCCTCCTGAATTTGCTTTGCAAAATTTTAGAGGATAAAACACAGCGGTTAAAAGCCGTCTGCGCCGAAAAGGCGCAAGAGGTGCGAGCAGTGACGGTTTTAGTCGAAAGGCTGAAACAGGCCCCATCCCAGCGTAGATGGCCTAATTCCGCGATAGGGATAAAAAGCGGAAGTGAAACGGCTAAATCCTTGTGGAATGCAAGACCGTGCCCGTCGATGAGGCGGGAGTGTCGCTCGAGCCTAAGAGTAATCAAAGGCCTAGATAAATTGCCATCATCCGCCGATAAGGCGGACCACAGAATCCGGCTTATAAGGTTGCACTAATAAACGTCTCGATATGGGGCGTTTATTATATTTGACAAATTAAAGATTATATGTTTTACTACGCCTAGTTCTTTCGAATTTACTTCTGTCAGCTAAAGAGTATGCCAGCTCTTTAGCATCCACCCGCCGCTCTTGTTTGAGGCGGGTTCTTTTTCTATAATCAAACCTCGCAAAAAATCAGTAAAAAAATGAGAACTAAAATAATAGCTACTATAGGCCCTAAATCCGAATCGCCAGAAATGCTTCGCAAGCTTGTTCTTGCTGGAATGGATATAGCAAGAATGAATTTTTCCCATTGCACTTATGACGAATACCTTGCTAGAAAAGAAGCCCTTAAAAAAATATGTAAAGAAGAAAAAAGGGACGTTAAAATACTTCTTGACCTTAAAGGCCCTCGTTTAAGAGTAGGTGAGCTTCCTGAAGAAGGAAGAGAGTTATATAAAGACGAAGAAATTATTTTTTCCACCAATAAAGACGAAGCTAAAGATGGCACTATTTTTATTGAAGACCCGCATCTTCACAAAGATATTAATGTAGGAGATCCTCTCTTCTTAACTAATGGAGCTATGGAGCTTGTAGTCACTAAAATTGAAGAAACAAAGATATTCGCTACAGTATTGACCGGAGGCATACTTTTTTCCAATAAGGCCGTTAACGTTCCTATGACTACGCTTACTACTTCTAGCCTTACCAATAAGGATATTGACGATATCCAATTCGGCCTGGAGCATGGAATGGATTACGTCGCTCTTTCTTTTGTTCAAACCAAAGAGGATGTTGAAAGGTTAAGAGCTCTAGTTGGGGACAAAGCCAAGATAATTTCTAAAATAGAACGCCCGATTGCCGTTAAAAATATTGATACTATTATCCAGGCATCCGACGCGGTTATGATTGCAAGGGGAGACCTTGGCATAGAAATGCCTATGGAAGATATTCCAACCGTCCAAAAGCATATAATCGAACATGCCGCTTGGAATAATATCGGCTCAATAGTTGCCACACAAATGCTTCTCTCTATGATTGATAAAAATCACCCGACAAGAGCTGAAGTGTCTGATGTCGCTAATGCGGTTTTTGACGGCGCCGACGCAGTAATGCTTTCTGATGAAACTGCTACAGGAGATTATCCAGTCGAAGCGGTAGAATTTATGGCAAAAATAGTGCGTAAGGCAGAGAAATATTTATATTCAAAGCCAAACCATATGTAATTAGTTTTGATAGAAATATATATAAGATAATAAAAAAGCGCCTGCCTGCCATTTGGCGGATAGGCGCTTTTTTGTTTTTTATAAGGTGCTAACTATGCCGAGATTTTTTTGAAATATTTCTCTGATACAATCCATTGTCGAAACAAAAATAGTTCTCTCACCTTCTTTAAATGCCTTTTCCATATTCATAATTTTCCCAAAAAAATTATCGCCGTCTTCTGATTCAGACTCTGATGCTACTCCTAATATCAATTTCTCGTCACGCATTAAAAAATCAACAAAAGCCATAAAATATTCCATTATTATGAGCCATGCTTCAGTGTTCCTATACTCCTTTCGTACCACTATTGACTCCATAATAACATTATGAACAATCTTTGAATCAAAACTAACTATACTGCCTAAGCAATCCCTCCAATTGTGTACCGAAGCTTTGCCTTTGCAAAAATCTTTAAAAAAAGATGATGTCACTGACAGCACTAACATTCCGCCGACAACCAAGCCGTTATTAGCATAATCCTTAAGAATTATTACAGAGCGAGGTGATGCTTTATATATGGCTTTTAAGTCGTTCAGAGTAGATGGCGAATTAGGGAAATAACTCTTTAAAATACTAACTATTTCTTTCAGGTCGGCCTCTGTCACAGCTTTTGCTATCGAAAAACATGTTTTCATAAAAACCCCTCCAATATATTATTTTTTGAGAACTGGTCGTTTTTTAGCACTTTTTAAAAAAGTAGTCAACAAAAATGGCGTCACAAAAAAAACGCTAAAAAGCCCCGCTAAAACGGGGCTTTTCGAATTATCTTATTTAAATCTTCTTTCGTAATCTACCCAAGCAGCAGCTATTGCATTCTTTTTTTCATCCTCTTCGCTGGCAGTTAAGGAATCTATTATTTTATCCCTTATATCTGTTGTATTGACCTCGTTGCACCTGATCGCAAAAACTATAGTCTCGTAATAAGTCTCTCTGACTATCTTTTCGGCAACTGGTTCCTCTATGCCGGAATCCTGGGCCGCTCTTTCTAAAGACATCCTTATCTTATCCGCCACAAACGGCTCGCTCGCTCTTCCTCCTTTTTTGAGGATTATATTTGCCAATTTGCCAATTTATTGTTTGTAGGCGACCTTTATTTATTATATCATGAAGACTGAATGGTACTAGAAGCAAGAACTATGCGCTCTGCGGAGTGGCAAAAATACAGAGATTTCAGGCTTAAAGCCTTGCGTGAAAATCCGGATAGGTTCGATAAGTTGTACGAAGAAGAAAAAGACCTCCCGGATAAGTTTTGGAAGGAGACTATTGCAGAAGCCGATAAAATGGAACGTTTTTGGCTGTTTTTTGCTTGGGATACGGATCTCGGGCCTGAATCAATGCCGATAGGTATGATAAGCGCTCTTAAAAGCCCTAACGCCAAAACAAGCCATATAGTAACCATATCTGGCCCTTTCGTATCCGTTAAGGAAGGAGGCAGGGGAGTTGAAAGAAAAATGATATCCTATATGCTAAGCAAGCTCTCAAATGATAATACTATTAAAAAGCTTCGTTGTTTTATAAAAATAGATGATCCGGAAAAACTGGCTTTATATCAGCAAGAAGGATTTAAGATAATAGGAGAAATGGAACAAGAGTTTAAGCTTAAAAGCGGAGGATATATGAATGAATATATCCTCGAAAAAATAGTTTCTTAATTAAGGATAGTCTTCATATTTGACAAATTAATCATTATATATCATTATTAGAACCTCGCGTTAATACGCGTTTTTTTTATGACTGAAAGAAAATTTAAGCCGAGACGACATTTTTATGGTGAAAATAAAAAACCTGGAAAAAGATCATTTCGCAATAATAGAAAATTTGCCGGCGATAATATAAACGTATCTAAATTTATAAACAAGGCCCGCAAGACAGAAGATGTTGAAAAATTTGTTCCTAAAAACAATTTCAACTTCCTTCCAATATCCGGAAAACTTAAGGCTAATATCAAAAGAAAAGGATATTCTTCCCTTACCCCTATACAAGATCAAGCTATCCCTGAAGCCCTAAAAGGCAGGGATATTATAGGCATAGCAAATACCGGAACAGGAAAAACCGCCGCTTTTCTTATTCCTCTCATAGATAAAATTTTAAGAAATCGCCAAGAAAAGGTCCTTATTATTGCTCCAACCAGAGAGTTGGCATTTCAAATTCAGGATGAAATGAATGAATTTTCTATGTTTCTTAATATCTATTCGGCAATATGTGTTGGCGGAGTAAATATTAGAAGTCAAATATCCAGGTTAAAAAGAAAGCCTGATTTCGTTATCGGTACGCCTGGGAGATTAAAAGATCTTGTTTTAAGAAACAACCTTAGATTAAGCGAATACAAAAATTTAGTTCTTGATGAAGCAGATAGAATGCTGGATATGGGTTTCTTGCCTGATATTCAATTTCTACTTTCCTCTCTGCCTAAAAAAAGACAGTCTCTTTTCTTTTCTGCAACGATAAATTCAAAAATTGAATCGCTTATAGCCGACTTTGCCGTTAATCCTTTTAAAATATCCGTAAAAATGAGAGATACTTCAGCTAACGTGGATCAAGATATTGTTAGGATATCTCGCAATGAAAACAAGGTAGATAAGCTGCACGATCTTCTTATTGAAAAAGATTTCAATAAAGTGCTTATTTTCGGAAAAACTAAGCGCGGAGTAGAGAATCTTTCAATAGACCTTAATAAGAGAGGATTTAAGTCAGTATCCATCCACGGCGATAAAAATCAATCGAAAAGGCAAAAAGCATTAAGAGAATTTAAAAATAATAGCGCGCATATCTTAGTAGCGACAGATGTTGCTGCCCGCGGATTAGATATCCCAAACGTATCTCATGTCATTAATTTTGATATGCCGTCAACTTACGATGATTATGTTCATCGTATCGGCCGAACCGGCAGGGCAGACCAAAAAGGCAACGCTCTCACGTTCGTTAATGCGAATTAATATTAAAACCGCGGGTTAATCGCGGTTTTTTAAAAAATTAGAAATTATATTATTTTTATAATTCCTCAAGATCTAATGTCTGGGTTATATTTATTTGATTAATAAATTCCGGATAATGGCTCACAATTATAAGAGCGCCTTCATATCGATTTATTGCTTTCGCTATAACCGGTATATGACGGAAATTTATATGATTTGTCGGCTCGTCTAGAATTAATAACCCCGGACGGGAAAATACCAGTCTCGCCATAGATACTAATCCTTTCTGACCTTCAGATAAGGATTTTACCTTATTGTTTATTATATCTTTAGCAAGAAGAAATCCGGCAGCAGTCGAACGCAGATCCTCTTCTCCTCCTTCAATCATCGATTCCGCAAGCACATTGTATACTGTTTCTTCCGGATCTAAGGTAGAAAAATCTTGTCTATAATAGCCAATTCTAGTTTCAGGCAAAATTTCAACGCCTTTCGTATCTTTTTTTATTAAAGATTCTAATAAGGTAGTTTTTCCTATGCCGTTCGGCCCCTTTATTAAAAGCCTGTCTTTTTTCTTCAAGGCAATATTAACCTTCTTTTTAACAGACTTATCATTCTTCATTATGCTTACAGAGCTTATTTTTATAATATCTCCGGAAATATCTTCTTGCGCCGGTATTGCAAAATCACGGATAGTTTTGTCTTCTTGCCTCATCTCAACTTTATCTGATTCTAATTCATCAACTTTTTTGCGCATCTTCGCCGCCACGTCGCGCAAATGTCCGCCTTTTTGGGCGAAAAATCCCATTTGCTCCTTGCGATTTTCAATATCCCTTTCAAGCCTTACATTTTTCATTCTTTCTCTTTCTATTCTCGCCTCGATTTCTTTTACTACATCAAAATAATTGCCCGTATACTGCTCAATTTTTTGAGTATGCGCGTCAAGATATAAAACACCGTCAGTAAAGGAATTTAAAAAATCGGCATCATGGGAAATGACAATGCATGTTTTTTTATAATCAATAAGAAATTGCTTTAGCGCCGCTATTCCGGCTTTATCAAGATTATTAGTTGGCTCGTCAAGTAATAATATGTCCGGATCCTGTATTAGGGCAAAAGCAAGTAATAATCTCGCCTGTTGTCCGCCGGAAAAATCACCGACTTTTTTTTCAAGCGAAGCTGATAAATTAACAGCAGCTGTAGCTTTTTCTATTCTTGGATCTATATCATATATTTTCTCTTCAAAAGCTTCCTCAAAAAAATCCCGGACTGTCATATCAAGCTTTTCTCTTGGTATAACTTGCCTTGCCGTCGCAACTGACATCCTGTCGTTAATAGCTATAGAACCGTCATCTGGTTTTAATTCGCCGGTTATAAGCTTAAAAATAGTCGTCTTTCCGGCGCCGTTCTGGCCCATTATCGTTATCTTGTTTCCTTGGCGCACAGAAAAACTCACCTCATTTAAAATAGGCTTATTATATCCATAACCGTAGGATACATCGTTGAACCTTAATATTACGTCGCCTTTTGGCATTGAACCTGGCTAAGGTTACATTATAAGACTCCTTTTTTCAATAGAAATTAAACAACTTGCCAATTCCTCTCGAACGAAGTGAGGTGGAAATTGGCACCCTCCGACTTGTCTCGCCGTAGTCTTGAGCGACTTGTTCCAAGCAAAGTCGAGGAAAGTCGAAGGATGAGGGCGGAAGGCGAGCTATATTATGTTTGTCATTCCCGCGAAAGCGGGAATCCAGGTCTGTATTTTTGGAATTTGTATTTCAGGATTCAGGTTTCAAGTTCCAAGATTCAGGATTTATGAGTTGGATTTTGTGAATTGTAAGTTTATTATTATTTTATGGAAACTGTTAAAAAGCTTTCCTTTATTCTTATTCTTTTTGGAATAGGAGCGGTTATAGGGAGCTGGATAGTTGCGGAAAATATTTCCAAGCAAATAAAAAAAAGAGAAGAGCTGACGCCTGAACAAGTTGTCGCTTCTTTTTATGGAAAATGGAAAAATGACCAAAACCCTTTTTCAGACGGATTTCATACTTTTAAAGTAGATATAACAGATAATTTTAAAAGTTTTCTTATAGATTTTTCCGAAGACTTCGATCCGGTTGTGTGTTCTAATGAATTTCCATCAAATTATTCCCTTAGCCAAGCCGAAATAGAAGGGGATAGTGCTAGAATATTTTTTGAAGGCACAAGCCACGCAGTGGTTAATCTTAAAATGTTTAATAACCGCTGGCTTATAGACTCTGTAGTATGTAAATAAAAAAAAGATGCCTTATTCAGACATCTTTCTAAAATAGTTTAATTGGCGTTCTGGTTTATCTTCCATTTTCCGTCATTTAGCTTCATTTCATAAGTCACAGGATAAGTCATTTTTTGAACGCCTCTTACAAGTTCCGCCTGAATAAATGCTTTATCTCCAGATACCGTAACCCCTAATACTTTAAAGCTGTAAAAAGGATCTGTTTGTAACTTTTTTTCGCGAAGGCATTTATTTGACCAGTTATCAAAATCTTTCAATAAATAATCGCTGAATTCATCGCAATTTCCGGTAATTCTTGCTTCAAATGCCCGGCTGAAATCTTTTTTTGCCAATAAACCCCTGTTGATGTAAATGTCTGTAGTGGATAACAATAAAAAACCTGCCAAAACAAATACAAGTAAGATAGCGACAAAATAAGCAACTATATTTTTTTGTTTTTCTTTCTTTGTAAAAGGCTTCTTTTTCATCCGTTTCATTATAACATTGCAACTCGTTTTTTAACGCTGTTTCTTTATGAAAACAGCGTTATTTTAAAATATAATTATAAACAAGCCCTGAAATTTAATATCAGGGCTTGTTTATAAGCTTAATTATTTTAATTGGAAAGAGCTTCCCGACAAAAAGAATTTATCTTCATACTCGCTCCATTTATCAGTTATCGTATTAAATGACACTGTCCAAATATCTTCCTCGTCCCAAATAAGAAAAATAAGGGCTTTAAAATCCACGCTTTGTTGGGTAAGAGATATTTCTAAAGCCGAAGCATCTTTTCCATCAATCTTAGTTGCCCATATTTTTTCGATAGAAACAGAAGAAGATATTTTCTTAAGCTCATTGCTGATAAAATTTATATATTCTTCTTTAGTCTGTCCCTGAAGATTATCCTTTGTTATTGCAAAATAGCTCCTAAATCCTATATTTTCCGCTCCAGAATTATTTAAAACTTCATTTGTATTAACAGCTATGGCTAAAATTCCTTCTTGAGGAGGTCTGCTCTCCCAGCCCGGCGGGGGAGTTATTTGAAAATTATCAGTAACAATATTATTGCCTGATAAAACAGTTTGTGATTCTTGGCTGGCAGATAATTGCTCTGTCTGCTCGCTCTCTGTACTCGTTAGTGACTCTTCGAGCTGATCTTCGTTATTTTTATCTTGTTGTTCTGAAATATTTTCATTATTTTCGGCCACATCTCGCTTCACGAATAAATCGCCATTTATAAATAAAATAAATCCGCTAATAACCAGAACTGAAAGTATTATATAAATAATCTTATTCTTCATATAACAATCATTATAACAAAAAAACACCAACAGTTTTTATATAAAATATTAATCCACAAAACAAGAAGAATTAATTCTAGTTTTACTGTAAACTTAAGTAATTGTATTATGCCTTTTAACTCAAAATTTCAGAACTCCTTAACATAACCTCGCTAAAAAGCGGGGTTATCTTGCTACCGGGCATGGATTCGAACCATGATTGACGGCTTCAAAGGCCGCTGTCCTACCATTAGACGACCCGGTAATACGGCTTATTCTATAATTGCAAGCAATAAAAGTAAACGATTTGATATTATTAAGCATAAGAAACAATTGGCATTTTCTTTAATCAGAAAATAGGTCGATCTTTATAAAACCAAATCTAATTTCAAAAATGATAACAGTCATAAAGAAAGATGGAGCAAAGGAACCGTATGATGAAGAAAAGCTAAGAAACTCTATAATAGCCGCAGCAAAAGACGCGGGATTTGATGAAGATAGAATCCGGCAAGTTGTTAATAATATTACTCAAAAAGTAACGGACCGCATAAGTGGAGAGGAAGAAGTTGCAAGCCATAGGTTAAGAGAAATAATTCTCCGCGAGCTAGATAATATAGAAGCTGAAATAGCAGACGCCTGGAGAAAATACGAAGCTGCTAAGTAATGCATTAAAAAAAATAAAAATGGCTCATATATTGAGTCATTTTTATTTCTAATATTATAAATTTAAATTTTAAAGCTATATTACTATTTTAAGCTTTCCACTATCGCCACTTCTAAAGGAATTATGGCAAAAGGGGAATACTTTATTTCTCCATAAGCCTCAATAAGAGCTTTTAGTAATTTTATTACCATTTCCTTATCGCAACTTTTTGCATAAGCTTCAATTTTTTTGATCGTTTCAGAAGTAACTTCATCCTTAAAAACATCCGTCATTTTAGGATCAAAAGAAGCCACGAGAACTCTGCGCAAATAATGTATTAAATCTTTTGTAAGCTGGGAAAGGTTATACCCGGCCTCATTTATAATAGATAAGCTTTCTAAAGCGCCGGCGAGGTCTTTTTCTATCAGTTTCCCCGCAAGAAATTCGGTTTTTTCCAATCCGGCCTTGCCGATTATTCTCTCTACTTCTGGAAGAGTTATTTCTTTATCTTCCATGGTAATAACTTGCTCGAACAAAGATTCTGCATCCCTAAAACTTCCTTCTCCCGCTGAAGCAATAAGTTCTAAAGCCTCATCATTAATTTTTACGCCTTCTGCTTCAGCTATTTTTTTCAGTTTTTCAGTTATTTTAATTATAGGAATTCTCTTAAAAGAAAACCTTTGCGTTCTTGATATTATCGTGGCAGGCAGCTTGTCATATTCAGTAGTGGCAAGAATAAATATAACGTGTGCAGGCGGTTCCTCTAATATTTTAAGCAAGGCATTAAAAGCTTCTTTTGTTAATTGGTGAACTTCATCAATTATAAAAACTTTTTTGTTTGAGTGGGTAGGGGACATCCTCGCGCCTTCTTTTAATTCTCTTATTTCATCTATGCCGCGATTGGAAGCGGCATCTATTTCAACCACGTCAAGAGAATTTCCATTATCTATTTCCAGGCATCGAGCGCATTCGTTACAAGGCTCGCCAAGCTCTCTGAATTTTTCATCTGAATTCCTCTTTTCGCAATTAGCAAGCTTCGCTAATATTCTCGCAACAGATGTCTTTCCGCAGCCTCTCGGTCCGTAAAAAAGGTAAGCATGCGAAAGTCTTCCAGATTTCGCTGCGTTTCTTAAAACTTCAGAAACCGAATCCTGACCCACAAGATCTGATAATTTTTGAGGCCTATACCTCCTATATATTGCAAATGCCATAATTAATTAAAACGTTTGAACCTAATCACTTCCTCTTCTTTATGTCTTCCATTATAAGTCAAGCAAAGATAAAATAAAGGCTGATAATGAAAGTAAAAAAAGCTTTTCTTGCTATATTATGTATATTTTTCGCGGCAGCTGCCGCCTTTTTGGTTTTTGGAATAGATAAAAAACATTCTATTATCGAATATGGCGACACCCGAGAAAATCCTTCACAAAACGGTCCGATATCCGAAAACTTACCTGCTGTTGCCGGCATATCGGCATCCCAAGAGTTAGACAGCCTGAAAGTTGTTCCTTCTGATATATTAGTGCCACCAAGCGCTTTTATTGCCCCTGAAGAAATTAAAGCAATATATGTAACCCAATGGTCTGCATCTTCTTCTGCTAAAATGAGTTATTTGACATCTTTAATTGAGGAAACAGAAGCAAACGCAATGGTTATTGATATTAAAGACTACTCTGGAAAAATATCTTATAAAACTGGAGATAATGAAATATCAAAATATGGAGCAGAAGATCCTAAAATTAGAGATATTTCCTCATTAATAGAGTCTCTTCATAAAAAAAATATTTATGTCATAGCCAGAGTAGTCGTATTTCAAGATCCTTCTTTTGCCTTAGCAAGGCCGGATCTAGCTATTAAAAACAGTAAAACGGGAGAAATATGGCTAGATAACAAAGAGCTTGCCTGGATGGATCCCTCATCGCAAGAAGTATGGGACTATAACATTCGTATAGCTAAAAACGCCTTATTAAAAGGATTTGATGAAGTAAACTTTGACTACATAAGGTTTCCTTCAGACGGCAATCTCGGCGATATGTCCTTCCCTATATATAATGAAACAAAAACAAAAAAAGTGATTATGGAAGAATTTTTTTCTTATCTCCGCGAATCGCTTAAAGGACATATTATCTCCGCCGACATATTCGGACTGGTTACCAGCGCTTCAGGCGATATGGGTATAGGCCAGAACCTTGAAGATACTTTCGGTAATTTTGATTTTATATGTCCTATGGTTTACCCTTCGCATTTTGCATCCGGGTTTATCGGGCTTGAAAATCCAGCCAAATTTCCATACGAAGTGGTAAAATATTCAATGTCACAAGCCCAAAAAAGGCTGTTATTATCCGGTAAAGAAAATTTATCTAAATTAAGGCCGTGGATTCAAGATTTTAGCCTAAGGCACGAATATAAAAAAGAAGAAGTCGCATCCCAGATTCAAGCTGTATTAGAAACATCCAACACTGGATGGATGATATGGGATCCGGCTAATAATTACACTAAAGAAGGATTTGTTAAGCAATGAGCTATATAAAAAGCATATTCAGCAAAAAAGTTCCTATCGGCGTAGTTATAACTTTGCTTATTTTGATAGTAATCGGCTTTTTCTCTTTTATTTTTATATCTAAAGAAAAATTAAACTACACTTTATTTGTCGGAGATATGTCTGTTACGCCTGAAGAACTCGAATTTGGATCTATTCCTGCTCTTGGCGATTTTGATTTTTTCAATAAAGTGAAAAACAGTTTTTTGGAAAATAAAGCTGATTTTATGGAAGCCAACCTTTCCGAAATGATTATTCGCGTATATATAAAAGGAGAAAATAAATACGAAGCACCTATATTAACGAAGGGCAGGGAAGGCTCGTGGTGGGAAACTCCTGCCGGCATATACAAAATAGAAACGATGGAAAAAAATCATTTTTCTTCCTTCGGCCATGTTTATCAGCCTTGGAGCATGTCTTTCCAAGGGAATTTTTTCATACATGGATGGCCTTATTATCCAAGCGGAATGCCCGTTGAATCAGAATATTCTGGAGGATGCATAAGGTTAAGCGATGAATCTGCGAAAGAAATATTCAAAATGGCATATATGGACATGCCTATTATCGTTTTTGAGGAAGATTTTAATTCAGATGGATTCGTTTACCATTCAAAACCGCCCGAACTCTCTGCTAGCGCTTATTTAGTAGCTGATATTATGAACAACTATGTCCTTCTTGATAAAAACCGCTCCGAAATTATGCCTATAGCATCCATAACCAAACTAATGACCGCTCTTATCGCCGGAGAATTTATTAACCTTGATAAGGAAATATATGTTCCAGAAGAAGCTTTAATACAAACTTCAAAGCCTCGCCTTAGCGTTGGAGAAAAAATATCAGCATATGATCTTCTTTTTCCTCTTCTTATGGAATCTTCAAACGAAGCCGCTGAAGTATTCGCTCGCAACACAAGCAAAAATTGGTATATATCGCTTATGAACCGAAAAGCCTCATCAATAGGAATGCTTCATACAGAATTTGCCGATCCTTCCGGAATAGATAAAGAAAACAAATCCACTTGCATGGACTTGTTTAACTTATCAAAGTACATTTTTAATAATCGAAGCTTTATTTTTAAAATATCGGCAGGAAGAATGGAAAAATCAGCTTATGGAGAACCTTCTTTTAAAAATCTTAGCAACTTCAATCTCTTTAGCGAGAATCAAGCTTTTATTGGAGGCAAAGTTGGAAAAACAACCGCCGCAAAAGAAACCTTTCTCGGCGTTTTTAATCTTGATTTTTCCGAAGAAAAACGCCCGATAGCAATAATAATTCTTGGATCTAACGATGTTTATAGCGATACTGTTAAAGTGCTTGATTGGCTGAAATCCAATTATCAATAATATTGCAATCAGTATATTTTAAACCATGGCTTACGAAATAGTATTGGAAAAATTTTCAGGACCTCTGCATAAGCTTCTAGAACTGATAGAGGATAAAAAATATGAAATCACCGAAGTTAATCTTTCAAAAATAACTGGAGATTTTTTGGAATACCTCAAAGAAGTTGAAAGCAAAGAACCTCGCCTTCTGGCAGACTTTATAGCAATAGCCTCAAAGCTGATACTAATTAAATCAAAATCGCTTATACCGGAACTTGAACTGACCGAAGAAGAGGAAGAAGAAATAAGAGATCTCGAACAAAGGCTAAAGCTTTATAAAAAACTTAAAGAAGCCGAAGAAATTTTCCGTAATCTATGGAACGCTCAAAATATTTCATTCTCCAGAGATCCATTGCCATTTGAAAGAATTCCAGCCTTTATTCCATCACCAGACCTCAATCAGCAATCACTTTTAAATGCTTTGGCAGCAATGCATTCCTCCGTTGTTACCCTTAAAACTCAATACGAAAAATATGACGCTGTAAATTTTGAAAATTACATATCAGAACTTATTTCAAGAATAGGCAAGAATATATCCAAGTTTGGCTCTGTTACCGAAAATAAAGGGAAAAAAGAAGTTATTTTGCTTTTTCTCGCCCTTTTACATCTTTTAAAAGATAATAAAATATCAATAGACCAGTCGCAGTCCTTTTCAGAAATAACAATAACTCCAAATCAAGATGAATAACTTAGAACAAAAAATAGAAGCTATACTTTTTATATCGGGAGATCCGATAAATATTAAAAAATTAGCAAAACTATCCGAAGCCGTCGAAAAAGATGTCGCTGAAGCTCTTTCATCCTTAAAGGAAAAATATTCTTCTCCTTCTTGCGGAATATATATCATCGAGCACGGTTCTGATTTTCAGCTTGTTACAAAACCTGAAATTTCGCCGATAATTAAGAAAATAGTTAAAGAGGAAACCAATGAAATTCTTACGCCAGCTATACTCGAAACATTATCTCTTGTTACATACCTTGGCCCTATATCAAAATCTTCGCTAGAATATATCAGGGGAGTAAATTCCAGTTTTACATTAAGAAGCCTTCTTATCCGAGGCTTGGCAGAACGCATTCCTCATCCTGAAAAAAAGAATAGCTTTTTATACAGGCCAACTTCAGATTTATTAAAATTCCTCGGAGTATCTTCCAAAGAGGATTTGCCCGAATTTAAAAAATATCAAGAATTAAAAGAAACTATTGAAAATGAATAATAAAGTTAAAGCGATCGCTTTCGGTGCAATATTTCTTTCAGTCGGACTTTGTGCAAAATTAGGAACCGCAGCAATCTTTTCCGAAAAAGAAGATAAGGCTGTTATTACGGCAAACATAGCCGAAGCTCTTCCTTCTGAAAATCAGGCTGTTGAAGATATTTTGGAAATACCAGGCAATAAAGAGCCTAAAACTCCTGATGAACTTAATATTCAAGCAGGGATCGTTATAGACTTATCTTCTGGAGAAAAAATCCTTTCCGTAAATAAGACAAAAAGATGGCCGCTCGCTTCCGTATCTAAAATGATGGCTTCCATTGTTGCCCTCGAAGAAATGGATCTTAAAAAAGAAATAACTTTTTCGGAAAATGCCATAAACACCGAAGGCGTAGCAGGCAGTTTTCAAGAAGGTGAAATATATACGGCAGAAGATCTTGTTTACGCAATGATGGTTGTCTCATCTAATGACGCAGCTGTCGCCCTTATGGAATCAATGCCCGAAGGAGAATTTGTTGGCCTTATGAACGCTAAAGCTGAAGAACTTGGTATGGTAAATACTTATTTTAAAGAGCCTTCTGGATTGTCTATGCTAAATCAGTCCACGGCAAATGACGTAAGCTTAATGCTCGAATATGCCTGGAGAAACCATCCGGAATTATTTTCTATTTCTTCTAAAAAAACAACTCTTATTACAGAAATAAATACTGGCCTAAAAGTGCGTTTGACTAATATAAACGCCTTAGCTTCAAGATATGATTTTTTGGGAGGAAAAACCGGCTATACCGAAATCGCAGGCGAAAATCTGGCAGCTGTTTTTTCAATAGACAATAAGCCTACCGCTATTATCATCCTCGGGGCCGAAGATAGGGTAGTTGAAACAGAAACAATAATTTCATTCATAAACAATGATATTAACTCAAGCAATTAAGGTACTCGCTGTTGCAGTAACAGCTTTTTTTATTGCCATAATAAGCACTCCTTTAGTACTCAAAGCGCTTCGCCGTTTTGGTATTAAGAAGCAAATCCGAAACGCTTCATCGGCTCCGATAATGTCAGCTCTTCACGCTAAAAAAGAAGGGACCCCAACCATGGGAGGTATTATTATATGGGGAACAATTCTCGTAACAGCGGGGATTATGCTTTTGGCAAGCAATATTCTTGGCGGTGTTTTTGAAAATCTTGATTTTATAAATAGGGCAGAGACTTATTTGCCTCTTGCCGCAATGGTTATAGCCGCTCTGATCGGCCTTGCTGATGACGTATTAGGCGTATTAAGAATCGGTCCGAAAGGGGGAGGGCTCGCCGTAAAGCATAAGCTTGTCGTTTATGCTTTAATTGGCGCTCTCGGAGCCTGGTGGTTCTACGCCCCGCAAAATCTCGACTGGCACGTACTGAATATTCCTTTTGTCGGAAGTATTGATATAGGTATCTGGTACATACCTATGTTTATATTTATCCTCATAGCCAGCGCTTTTTCAGCAAATGAAACAGATGGTTTAGACGGACTGCTTGGCGGAGTCTCTATTTTTGCCTTCGGATCCCTTGGAGTCATCGCTTTTATTCTCGGCAGATACAACCTTGCCGCTCTTGCCGGCGCTTTTATAGGAGCTCTTATAGCATTTCTATGGAATAATGTTTATCCGACAAAATTCTTTATGGGCGATACGGGATCTATGGCAATAGGCATAACTTTAGGCCTTATAGCAATGCTCACAAATACTGCTTTTCTCCTCCCCCTTTTTGCTATAGTTATGGTGATAGAATCTCTCTCGGTAATAATCCAAATGTTTAGTAAAAAAATTTTAAAAAAGAAAATATTCTTATCCACACCCATACATCATCACTTTGAAGCAAAAGGTATGCCCGAATCTCAAATAACTATGAGGTTTTGGATAATATCCGGCGTTTCCGCCAGCCTTGGCCTTATTTTATTCTTCCTGGATAGAATTATTTAACGCTTGCTAATAAAACAGCAAGATTTTTATTGTATAATCATTAGGTTATGTCCGCTTTTTACGATAATTTCCATAACAAAAAAACATTTTTAAACTCCTCCACCCAATTCCACTCTGCACCTTCCTTCACCCTCGTCGAGCTCCTCATAGTAATAGCAATTTTAGCCGTTTTGGCTGCAGCAGTAGTCATTGTCTTGAACCCAGCAGAACTCTTGGCCCAAGCTCGAGACTCTGAACGTATAACAGATATGAAGACTCTCAAAGACTCCATAGATATCTGGGTAGTGGATAATCCCAATGTATCCATGGGCATATCTCAAACAGTATATATCTCCATCCCTGACACCAGCTCTACCTGTGCCAATATCTCTGATCTCCCAGCTCTTCCTTCAGGCTGGGCATACCACTGTACAACAGAAGCAAACCTCCAGAATACGGATGGCACAGGCTGGATACCTCTTAACCTCTCATCCATATACGGAGGAAGCCCCATACCTTATTTCCCTATAGATCCTTCAAATGAAGCTTCTTCAGGCAAATACTATACATATACTTCAGGAGGTTCATATGAACTGACTGCTCTTATGGAATCTGAAAAGCACTTTGCTATGAAAGACGGAGGAAGATATGTAGAGATGTTTGAAGCAGGAAGCAATCTTTCTCTCCTCCCTGTTTCCAGAGATCCTTCTCTTGTAGGCTACTGGCCCTTTGAAGGATATGGATCCATAGCGGATCTCCAGACTTCTGGCCTTGAAGACTATTCAGGCTATGGAAACAACGGCACCGCAGACAATACAAACGGCCTTGGAATGTCTTTTGTTTCCGGGAAAGTTGGCAGTGCCGTGCAGTTTGATGGAGTGGATGATTATGTAAATGGAGGAACACCAACACTCCTAACCACAACTGATGATTTCAGTATTTCTGTATGGGTTAATCCCGGAATAATAGAAAATTGGAGCGCTCTGGTAGGGCTTGTTTCTAATAGTAATATAAGAAGATCTCTTTACTTTTCTCATTCATCCACTCCTATGTATTACACAACTTTTTCGGATGACAATTATTCTACCTTTTATGGAACACCTGAAGGATTAATCGTAGGTAGTTGGATTCATATAGTCTTAACCTATGATTATTCATCAAAAACCTATAAATTTTATCAAAATGGATCTTGCACAAAAACAATTAAACGTTCACTACCTGAAAAAATAGATTCCAACGCTGTGCTTATCGGAAGAATAGATAACCACTATGGGGACTGCTCCATAGATGAAGTAAGAATATACAATCGCGCTCTCTCTGAAACCGAAATTAATGCAATATATGAAACCGCAAAATAAAAACCGCCTTTCGGCGGTATTTTATTTTAAACTTTCTCCTAGCACCTTTCTTATTGCCTCCGGATTTCCCTGCCCTTTTAGTTTCGCCATAGTCTGGCCAAAAAGAAATTGAATGACATTTTCTTTTCCATTTTTATAATCCTCTACCGCTTTCGGATTTTCTTCTAAAACTTGGTTTATAACCTCTGTAATAGCGCTTTCATCAGTCACCTGCTTTATACCCTTATTTTTTATTATATTTCTCGGATCAAGCCCCGTTTCATACATTTCCGCTAATATGTCTTTCGCCATACGGCTCGAAAGATCTCCTCTAGTTATCAGTATGCAAAGATCTGCCATATTCTCCGGAGTAACTTTTTCTTTAAATCTTTCTAAATCAACGCCGGCCTGGTTTATTACACCCCTTACATCGGCAATCATATAATTAGCCGCTATTTTTAAGCATTCTTTTTTTTGGTCATCTGAAATATCTTCCGCCACTACCTCCGAAGCAGTTTGTTCATAATAATCTGCGAACATCCTGTCTTCTGAGAAAGTACTTGCAGCATCATCGGTTATACTAAACTCACTAACAAATCTTTCTCTTTTTTCCCAAGGCATTTCAGGAACCTCGAGTCTTAATTTTTCAATATCTATAAACTCCTTATCGGTAAGGTCAAAAGGAGGTATGTCCGGCTCCGGTAAATAGCGATAATCATGAGCCTCTTCCTTGCTCCTTTGGCTGAAAGTTTTATGTTTTTCACTGTCCCAGCCCCGCGTCTCTTGAATTATCCTATTTCCTTTTTCAATCTCTTCAATCTGCCTCTTTATTTCATAATCTATCGCCTCCGCCATAAACTTAAAAGAATTAAGATTTTTTACCTCGACTTTCGTCCCAAGCTTATCCGTTTCTTCAGGACGAACCGAAATATTTGCCTCAAGCCTCATTTCTCCTTTTTCCATATCAGCTGACGATATACCTAAATAACGCAACACCAATTGTAATTCCTTGGTAAATCTCACCGCCTGCTCACCATTCTCAATATCAGGTTCGGTAACAAGTTCCATAAGCGGAACTCCGGCGCGATTATAATCGCAAAAAGTTTCTCCATTTTCAGAATGAACTAATTTCCCGGCATCTTCCTCAAGATGTATTCTTGTAAGCTTTATGCCTGTTAGTTCTCCTCCCTCTACGAACGGATATTCGTATTGGGATATTTGGTACCCTTTTGGCAGATCAGGATAAAAATAACTCTTGCGATCAAAATAACTCCTTTCAGAGATATTCCCTCCAAGAGCCATGCCTAGCTTTAATATTGATTTTATTGCCTCCTTATTGGGTGCTGACATAGTTCCCGGATGCCCTAAGCATATCGGACAAACATTTATATTAGGTTTTTTTTCTTCTCTGTCATTCGGACATCTGCAAAACATCTTGGTCGCCGTATTAAGCTCCATATGCACCTCAAGCCCTATCGTCGGAATATACTTCATTTCAAAGGAATTTTAACAGAAGAATAAGCTTATATAAAGCCGCTTATATTACAAAAGAACCGCCCTCACCGCGGTTCTTTTAATCACTTAAAACTATAATTTATCGGTTACTCAACCGTAATGCCCATCGATTTTGCTGTTCCGGCAATAATTTTTTTAGCAGCCTCAATATCATTAGCATTCAAATCCTCCATCTTTTTCAAAGCTATAGCTTCAAGATCGCTTTGAGTAATTTTTCCTACTTTATTTTTGTTCGGTATGCCAGAACCTTTCGAAATACCGGCAGCTTTCCTTAAAAGATCAGAAGCCGGAGAAGTCTTTAGCTTGAAAGTAAAACTCCTATCTTCAAAAATAGTTATTTCTGCAGGAACAATATCGTTTCCCATATCCTTAGTAGCATCATTAAACTGTTTGCAAAAATCCTGGATGCTAATACCATGCTGTCCGAGAGCCGGACCGATTGGAGGAGCCGGATTAGCTTTACCGGCTTCTATCTGTAATTTAAGTACTGTTTTTATTTTCTTAGCCATGTTTTTTGTATTTAGCCTGATTAATCTAACCTATATCTTCTGTATTTGCAAAGCGTCGAGTTCAACGGCAGTATCCCTTCCGAATATCGGAACAAGAACCTTTACTCTGCCTTTAGCTTCGTCTATTTCATCAATCTTTCCATCTGAATCCTTGAAAGGTCCGTCAACTATCCGAACAAGCTCGCCAATGCGAAAATCAACCTTAAAGCTAGGTTCCTCGCCCTTCATCTTCATCATAAGACTATCAACTTCTTCCTTAGAAAGAGGTGAAGGAGTAGTGCTGTCCGCCCCGACAAAACCCGTTACTCTCGGCGTATTTCGCACGATGTACCAAGTATCAGGACTCATTATCATTTCGACAAGAACATAGCCGGGATATATCTTTTCTTCCACTTCGCTCCTTTTGCCGTTTTTTATCTTAACTTTTTTCTCTTTTGGGACAATAACGTTAAATATGCGATCATTAACGCCTAAAGATTCTATTCTCTGCTTAAGATACCTTTCTACAGCATCTTCATAACCGGAATATGTATGTACCGCAAACCACTGGCGAGATTCATCCTCTGCCTGCATACTATTTTTTTGGTTTATATCTTTTGTCTCCGCCATATGGATCAAATTATAAATTTTTGTACTAACTGCCTAAAGCCAAGATCGGCAAAACCCAAAAAGAAAGACATCAAAAGTGAAAAAGCGATGACCACGATAACAAGTCTGATAGTTTCTTTTTTGCTTGGCCAGGTTACTTGTTTAAATTCAGAAACAATCCCGGAAATAAACGAATTTAAAGACTTCATTTGTGCTAAAACAGTATAATTTTAATGCTTATATGTCAAGATTTTTGACCGACGACGCATGAACTTGTATAAATCTTTTTCTTGGAGCAACCTCGCTGCCCATTAATATATCAAACATTTTATCCGCTTCTTGAGCATCGCTTACCGTCACCTGCCTTACAGTCCTGGTTGCGGGATTCATAGTTGTTTCCCATAACTGATCCGGATTCATCTCTCCAAGACCCTTATATCGCTGAATTGAAGGATTTCCGCCAATTTTTTTAAGAATATTTTCCTTTTCAACTTCTGCGTAAGCATACTCCACCTTCTTTCCAGACTGAATTTTATATAAAGGAGGTTCGGCTATATATATATGGCCCTCCTCGATAAGTTTTGGGAAATGCCTATAAAAAAGAGTTAGTAAAAGCGTTCTTATATGGGCTCCGTCAACATCCGCATCAGTCATTATCACCACCTTCCCATACCTTAGCTTGGATATATCAAATTCATCAGCAATCGCGGTACCTAAAGCCACAATAAGAGACTTTACTTCATTATTAGCAAGCATTTTATGTATTTGGGCTTTCTCTACATTCAATATCTTTCCTCGTAAAGGCAATATGGCTTGAAACTTCCTATCCCTCCCCTGTTTAGCAGAACCGCCTGCAGAATCTCCCTCAACGATATAAAGTTCAGCTTCTTCTGATTTTCTTGTCTGGCAATCAGCAAGCTTTCCCGGAAGAGTAAGCCCCTCAAGAGCTCCTTTGCGCAAAACTGTTTCCTTTGCCGCTTTTGCCGCCTTTCTGGCTTTTGCCGCTAAAAGGCATTTTTCCACTATCCTGCGGGCATCAGCCGAATTCTTTTCTAAAAACTCCTTAAACGCTTCGCTTATAGATACTTCTACTGCGCTTCTTATTTCCGGGTTTCCCAGCTTTGCTTTTGTCTGTCCCTCAAACTGCGGATCTTTAAGCTTCACCGAAACCACCGCAATTAGACCTTCTCTCACATCATCTCCCGTTAAATTACTGTCGCTCTCCTTTAAGAAATTATTCTCGCGGCTATAATCGTTCAAAGTTCTGGTTATTGCCGAACGCAGTCCGGTAATATGTGATCCTCCGTCTATCGTATATATATTATTAGCAAAACCCATCTCCTTTACCTCTATATCTTCGGTATAAGCTATAGCCGCTTCTACTTCTCCCTGTTCAGTTTCTTTATGCAGATAAAAAACATCTCTCTGAATAAATTTTTCGCCCCCTTCATTAAGATATTCTACAAAAGTCTTAATGCCTCCAGAAAAACTAAACCCGTAATAAAATGGCTCTTCTTCCCTATAATCGGCGAACATAATTTTAACCCCTTTTGTGAGATAAGCCTGTTGCCTTATTCTCTCAAGTATTTTTTTGCGTTCAAAAACTATTTCCCCGAATATTTCCGGATCTGGCGAAAAAGTCGTAGAAGTGCCGGTACCTTCAGCTTTGCCGGCTTTCTTCAATCCGCCTTGCGGCTTGCCTACTGCATACTCTTGAATATGCAATTTTCCATCCCTTTTAACCTCGACTTTAAGGTGGGTAGAAAGAGCATTCACAACAGAAGCTCCAACTCCATGAAGTCCGCCTGATACTTTATAGCCTCCTCCGCCGAATTTGCCGCCCGCGTGAAGAACGGTCATTATCGTCTCTAATGCCGATTTTCCAGTTTGGGGATGAGGATCTACCGGTATGCCTCTTCCATTATCTGATACCCTGATTGTTTTGTCGTCTAAAACCTCAACCGATATATTATCGGCATATCCCGCCATAGCTTCATCAATCGAATTATCGAGTATTTCCCATATCAAGTGATGAAGACCCTCCGGACCCGTAGAGCCAATATACATTCCAGGACGCTTTCTTATCGGATCAAGCCCTTCAAGAACATATATGTCTTTTGCTGAATATGTTTGGTTTTTATCCTGTTTTTTAGCCATTTTTCTGCGTTTTTAGCCACTTTTTCAGAAAAAAATAAGCCTGATATAAAGCAGCTTAAATACCTGGTAATTATAGCTTAAAAACTACCTTATTTCCACTCCTTTAAGCGCTGATATTGCCTGTATTATCTGACCCATTTTAGCCTCAATTTCGGCTTCAGTCAGCGTCTTTTTATAAGACTGGAATATCAGCCTAAACGTAATTCCAAAGCGATTATTATCCAAATCTGGATAATAATCTTCAAGATCAACATCGCTAAGATCACTTATATTCAAATCATTTATAGTGCCAAGCAAATCGCCTACCCTAATATCTGCGCTAACCCACAAAGAAAGATCTCTCATTGCCGTCGGGTAAGGAGATAAAGGTTTATACTCAAATTCCGCCTCCGAAGCTTCCATTAATTTTTCCGCATCAGCTTCAAAAAAAGCTCTCGAGCCTTTTTTGCTAAGCCACAGCTTACCCGCCTCTTTGCCGTCGACTTCCAGTATTAATAAATCTTTATTGCTAGAAATAAAAGATGTATAACCTATTCCTATTTTATCAAGAACCTCCTCAAGAGACCCTCTTAAAATTCTTAAAGAATCTTCCTTGCTGTCAGTTTTTACAGCTCCCGCCAATGACCAATGTTCCTTGCCTATGCCGTCAAATACTTTCCCAAATTCAAATATTCTAATCCTGTTAAAAGACTTTTCGTTTTTATCTATAACTTCATCCAGGCCAGTTGCCAAATTCGGCCTCATATAAGCTTTATCTTGGCTTATAGGATTAAGCAATTCGACAAAGCTATTATTAAAATCCCCAAAACTATAACTTAATATTTCATCAAATCCGACAGTTACAAAAGATCTTTTAACTTTATCCTTAAAATGAACTATCGGATCGTCATGGAGAGGCACTATCGAAATAACCGGAACCTCTGCTTCAATTTCTTCCAAGCCATACATCCTTATAACTTCTTCTGCTAAGTCTTCGAATATTTCCACATCCAGCCTTTCAGCCGGAACTTCTGCTACATTTCCCTTCATTTTAAATCCAAGTTTTTTAAGTATTCCTATTGCCTGCGCCTTGCTTACTTTGACGCCAGTTATGCTCTCAAACTTATCCGAATCAAACTTTATAAACTTTCTTGGTTCCTTCACCTCATACACATCAGTTATAGAAACCGGCTTGGCAAAACAAATTTGCTCAAGTAGCTTTAATGCCCTGCCCATTCCCAAATATGCTTTTTCCGAACTCATTCCATGACCATATCTGCGGGAAGCATCCGTATCCAGCTTAATATCCCTAGATGTCTTATAAACAGATACTGAATCAAAGTTAGCCGCTTCCAAAATAACTTTTTTTGTTTTTGCAGTTATTTCGGCAGATTTTCCGCCTTTTATTCCTGCTATTGCAAGCAACTTTTCTTCATCGGCAATTACAGTGTCCGAGGAAGACAACTTATATTCTCCTCCATCAATAGTTATTATCTTTTCTCCTTTCTTCGCTTTTCTGACAATTATGTCGCCTTTAACTTTCTCTGCATCAAAAGCATGCATCGGCTGGCCGACTTCTATCATTACATAATTAAGAATATCCACTATCGGACTAATTGATCTTAAGCCGCAGACTCTTAAATATTTTTTCATCCAAGACGGAGTCGTCCCTTTTTTAGCCAACTCAATCTTGCAACCCATATAGCGATAACAGCCAGAATCCTTATTTAGCCTCACGCCAAGGCCTTTTTTTATCTTTTTAAGATTAAATACTTTTACAGGTATGCTTCGAAAATTGAATATCGCCGCAGCCTCTCTCGCTATTCCTGTGTGAGAAGCAGCATCAGACCACCTATTAGAATTTATTTTAATATCCAACGCATCGCCTTCTATGCCGTCCACCTCAAAAGATTTGAGAGCAAGCTCATCAGCCACCTTCTTCTTCGCCGGAAGATTTGGGACCATCTCACGTATTAATGAATAACTAAACTTCATATTAGAATTTTTTTATAAATTTAAGATCTCCTGAATTAAATAGCCTGATATCCGATATTCCATATTTAACCATTATCAATCTTTCCAAACCAAAGCCAAAAGCAAAACCTTGCCATTCTTTCGGGTTATAACCCGCGTATTTAAATACTTTCGGATGAACCATTCCAGCCCCGGCAACTTCCAGCCAATCAGAATCATCGAGCTTAATATCTATTTCCACTCCTGGCTCCACAAAAGGAAAATAACTGGACCTTAACCTGACTTTAACATTTTTATTGGAAAAGAATTGCCTGAAAAATTCACTGATTACAAACTTTAAATGAGCCAAAGAAATATCTTTCCCGACCATAAGACCTTCTAATTGGTAAAAATTAGTTTCGTGAGTCGAATCCGTAGCCTCGTACCTGAATGTTTTTCCCGGAGATATTATCTGGAAAGGAGGCTTATGAGTCTCCATATACCTTATTTGCACAGGGCTTGTATGCGTTCTTAAAAGATACTTCTTTTTTGCTGAATCCGGAGTTTTAATCCAAAAAGTATCCCACATTTCTCTCGCTGGATGCCAAGCCGGAATATTCAAAGCGTCAAAATTATGATACTCATCTTCCATCTCTGGACCATCAATAACCGAAAAATTCATTGAATTAAATATTCGCCTTATTTCCGTTTCCGTCTGCGTTATTAAGTTAAGATGACCCGGTTCCGGCCTTTTTCCCGGCAAGGTCACGTCTGCCCAATCTTCCTCTTCCGATAATTCTCTTTTTTTAAAAACCAAAGCTTGCTCTATATTTTCACGCATTTCTTGCAATTGCGGGCCAAATTTTCTCTTATCTTCATCAGAAAGAGCCTTTAAAGATTTTAAAAGCAAGGTTATTTCACCTTTTTTTCTCCCAAGATATTTTAGCCTTATTTCTTTAAGTTCATCCAAAGAAATAGCCCCGTTTATCTCGGTAGTAGCCCTGTTTCTTATATCATCGATATTCATATATGCAATACAAAAATATTAGCAGAATAAAGCTAATAGTTACAAATAAAAAAACGGCTGTAAGCCGAAATAATAACAAATTAAAACAATCTGTGCCGGCGGCAGGAATTGAACCTGCGACCTAGCGCTTATGAAACGCTCGCTCTAACCCCTGAGCTACGCCGGCATAAACCTTGTTGCGGAGGCGGGAATCGAACCCGCTCCTAGAGCTTATGAGGCTCTCGAGGTAACCAGTCCTCCACTCCGCGATACTTATCCTGTTAGGACAAGGGTAATGTTACTATATGAACAAGCTTAATTCAATGCCTTAATAAGCTTCTTGATTGAGCTAATAAAGATAGTTATAATCCAATCTGTTTAATATTAAGCGCATGCAGCGGTAGCTCAACTGGTTAGAGCGCTGCCCTGTCACGGCAGAGGTTGCGGGTTCGAGTCCCGTCCGCTGCGCCATATACAAAACCCCTTTAGGGGTTTTTATATATCAATTCGGGACGAGAACGCCGGACTGAAGATTTTTCAGCAGAAAAATCGAAGGAGGCGCGGGTTTGAAGCAATTTCGAGCGACAGCGAGGAATTGACTAAAAACGAGTCCCGTCCGCTGCGCAGAATAAAATCCCCACAAAGGATTTTATTTTAAAAATTTAATCTTTATTGACATAATCCCGTCAAATTAATAGTATATATCTCCAAGACCTAGGTCTTTTAAAATAAACGTCGCGATGTACCTCAGCTGGTTTCAGTTTCTAATTAGAGAAGTCCGGAAAAACTTTAATAAGAAAATAAGAGGATCTCTTTTTAAAAAGGGAAAGACGAGGGTTCAAATCCTTTCATCGCGGCCATTAGGCGAAGCGCCTCAACTCATTCAGCCATATCTGGCTGCTTGCTCTAAGCTTCGCCAAACGCCCCGGCAAATTGCCAGGGCGTTTTTTATTTACCTATATTCCTAAATTATAATTACTGCCCTTCATAATATTTTCCTAAGCTAAAAAGGTCGGAATCATGCCAGTGTTTGCCGATAAGCTGAAACCCTATAGGTAACTTATCAACTCTGCCTTTAACCGGTATCGATATTGCCGGAAGACCCGCCAAATTAACAGGCACGGTAAATATATCCGATAAATACATCTGTACCGGATCATCTGATTTTTCGCCGAATTTAAAAGGTACTGTTGGAGAAGTCGGAGACAATATTACATCAACCTGGTTAAAAGCTTCTATAAAATCTCTCTTTATAAGCTGTCTAACCTTCTGCGCTTTGGCATAATACGCGTCATAATATCCGGCCGAAAGAACAAAAGTTCCTAAAAGCATTCTCCGCTTAACTTCTTCTCCAAAACCCGCGCCCCTGGTCTTCATATAAATATCAAACAAAGAACCATTATTGCTTCCCCGGGAATACCTTATTCCGTCAAACCGCGCCAGATTAGTAGATATCTCGGCAAAAATAATAATGTAATAAGCTGATAAAGCATACTTGCTATAAGGAAGATTGATCTTTTTTATTTTCATTCCGGCTGAACGGAAAAAATCTACCGTCTCCTGCATAGCTTTAGAAGTTTCATCATCTAAGCCTGTTCCAGAAAAATATTCATCCGGAATTCCTATGGTTATTGATGAAGGATCGCCTAAATTAAGCTGGCTTTCCCCGGCATTTCTTGAAGTAGCGTCATGCTTGTCAGCTCCTTTTATCACTGAATATATTTCTTCCGCATCAGCTACAGTTTTTCCAAAAGGACCTATTTGATCCAAACTCGAAGCCATTGCCATAAGGCCAAATCGAGATACTCGCCCATACGTAGGCTTCATTCCGACAACGCCGCAAAACGATGCGGGCAACCTTATTGAACCGCCCGTATCAGAACCTATTGCGCCAAGAGCCATTCTTCCGGCAACAGCCGCCGCCGAGCCTCCGGAAGAACCCCCCGGAACTCTCTCTGTATCTACTGGATTTTTAGTCGGACCAAATGCAGAATTTTCAGTTGAAGAACCCATAGCAAACTCATCCATGTTAGCCTTTCCTAAAAATACTGCCCCGGCGGTCCTTAATTTCTTTATAACTGTAGCATCATAGGCTGATACATAATCCTTAAGCAGTTTAGAAGCCGAGGTACATACTTCATCTTCTATTAATAAATTGTCTTTTATAGCTAAAGGCGCTCCGCAAAGAGGACCCGCATCTTCTCCCGCTTTTATTTTTTCATCAATCTCTTTTGCAGACGCAATCGCCTCTTCCTCTCTTATGGATATATAAGCATTTATTTCCTGATTCTTTTGCTTAGCTTCTTTTAAAAACTCGCTAGTTACTTCCTCCGCCGAAAAATCTCCAGAAACAATTCCATCTCTTACATCTTTTATGCTTAAAATATTTTTATCCATACTAATCATTATTTTTCATTACTCCGGGAACCTTTAAATAGCCATCTTTAGTTTCCGGAAAAGATTCGATTCCTTTTTGCAAAAGACCTTTATCAATATCATCAGCTTCCGCCTGATTAACCATATCGGAAGCACCAGACATCGGAGAAATGTTGTCTGTATTTACATCTTTTAATTGTTCAAAATACTCAAGAATATTTTCGGCATCCTTAACTAGCCCTGCTTCCTTTCCTTCTATATCTATTCTTGCAAGCTGGGCAAGCCTCTCTATATCTTCTTTTTTTATATCTTTCAGCATTACAAGATTTATAATACCCGCAAGCGCCATACCCATGCAAACAACAATTTGCGCATTATCCCAAGCCTGTCGAAGGATAAAAAAACCGTTGCTTTAAGCAACGGCCGTTCTGGTTAAAAATTAACCACTTTTTTTAAAATTTTTCCTCCTAATTCAGGCGAATACAAGTCCACGATCTCAATGTTAACTTTTGTTCCGCCATTATTTTTGTTCTCATAGACAATATGGCCCAGGCCTTTACCCAAAATATTCTGCGCCATTTCCGCATTAGCAGAAATAAACATTACTTTAGAAAAAGGCTTTAGCTCGTCAATTTCTTTCAAAGTTTCCGCGTCCACCTCTAGAGGAATTCCTTCAACTCTATGGGAAATAAAAACAACTGCAGTTTTTCCCGCCGGTAACTCCAAATCATTTTCTCCTATAATCGCTACACAGCCAAGAGTTATACAACTACCATCGAAACTGACTAAAGCTCTGATTAAGCTTTGTTTGAGTTCTTCGATTTCTTTCTCGCGATCCTCCTCCGTATGTTTTTTAAAATCTCTCCTTCTTAATTCATAAACCCTTTCAGCTGTTTCAGCAGCCAGTTCGACTAGAGAACCATCTCTTCCGTCATCAAAGCCATAATTGTACATAGTTCTTTCTCCCTTCCTTTTTTGAGTTTTTAAAAGACCTTCCAAGTCTTAAGCTTAAATATAACCACAAAAACCAAGAAAGTCAATAAATAAATTTCTTTTATTATTCTAAGCTTTTTATGCCCAGCCACTATTTTTGTTCTTTCTAACTAATTAAATTTAAAAACTCCTTCTCTGATATTACTTCAACCCCTAATTTTTCAGCTTTTTCTTTTTTAGACCCTGGATTTTCACCAGCCACCACATAGTCTGTTTTTTTACTTACGCTTTCAGAAGAATCTCCGCCCAAAGCCCTTACTTTATCTTTAGCCTCTTCTCTGCTCATCTTATTCATCGTTCCGGTAAAAACAAAAGTTTTTCCTTTTAATTTTTTAATTAATCCGATTTCTCTAAATATTGTCCCCCGCACTCCAACATCAGTAAGATCTTCGCATAATTTTTTATTTTTTTCATTCTTAAACCAATCAATTATTGCCTCTGCTACTTTTGGTCCAATATCAGGAATCTCCCGCAATTTTTCTGCTGTTACAGAAGCAAAAAAATTAAAGATTTCTAAAGGAGTAATCTTTAATTTTTTCGGCAAATTTTCTGCAAGCAACCTAGCAGTTTCTTCTCCTATATGCTTTATACCAAAAGAATATATTAGCCTCTCTGCCGGCACTTCTTTTTTATTAGATATTTCTGAAACTATATTATCGGCAGATTTTTCGCCAAAACCAGGCAATGATGCAATATCTCCCCTCTCTATTTCAAATATGTCTGCCGCATCTGATATCAGCCCTTCATCCATAAATTTCTCTATTATTTTAGGACCCATGCCTTCTATATTAAATCCTCCTCTCGAAATAAAATGTTTTAAATTTTCCTTATGCCTTGCTCCGCAGTTCGGATTAGAGCACTTATAAAAAGCTCCTTCTTTCACGATTTCCGCCCCATCTATAGGGCACTTTTTCGGCATATTTATTTTCTTTTCATCTCCGCCCCTAAAACCGGTTAAAACTTGAGTTATCTGCGGTATAACATCTCCCGCCCGACTAACTACAACCGTATCCCCTATTTTCAGTCCCAATTTTTCTATCTGATCCATATTATGAAGAGTTGCGTGAGTTATAGTCACGCCGCCGACAGTAACCGGTTCCATTACCGCAACTGGAGTTAATATTCCCGTTCGCCCGACTTGAAACTTAACATCGCGCACAATAGTAGTAGCCTCCTTAGGCGAAAATTTATAAGCTATTGCTCCCCTTGGAGCCTTACCCACAACGCCTGCTTCTTCAAAAACAGAGTTATCGTTTAAAATAACCACTATGCCGTCTATTTCATAATCGATTTTTGAACGGACGTTTTCTTTATTCCAATAATCGCGAAACCCAAAAACCTCCTTCATTGAATGGATCAGCCTATTGTTTTTATTAGTTTTAAAACCCCATTGGGATAACGCTTCATGCTCCTCATGATGTTTTTTAAAATCAACTCCCGACACAACATCATATTCAAAAGAATCCAAATTTCGACTTGCCGTTATTGCCGAATCCAACTGCCTTACCGACCCCGCCGCCACATTCCTCGGGTTGGCAAAAGATTTTTTGCCTTTTTCTTCCTGCTCCTTATTTATTCTCTCAAACTCCTTGGTAGAAAGAAAAATTTCCCCTCTTACTACAAGCCTTTCAGGCAAAGGATATTTATCAGTACCCGTTATTTTTAAAGGTATGGCATCAATCGTTTTTACATTCTGGGTTATATCTTCCCCCACTTTGCCATCGCCTCTTGTCGATGCCTGAACCAATACGCCGTTCTCATATACAAGCTCTATGGCAAGCCCGTCTATCTTAAGCTCGCAATAAAAATCATTTTTTATTTTTCTCCCAAGATAGTTTTCCACGCGCTCGAGCCAATCTTTCATATCCCCTTCCGAAAAAGCATCATTAAAAGACAGCATTGGTTTCTCATGAAAAACCTTCTTAAATTCTTTAAGCGGTTTTCCTCCAACTCTTTGTGTCGGCGATCCGGGAGTTATAAACTCGGGATATTGGTTCTCTAAATCAAACAATTCCTTTTTCAAGGAATCCAAAGCTGCATCAGATATAAGCGATCTATCTTCTATATGATACGCCCGCCTATACTTTTCTATCTCTTGCCTCAATTTTTTTACGCGCTTTTCCGCTTCAGATTTGGTCATAATATATAGAAATTATACTATTCCTATATTATTATCGCGACACTTTATATAAAAAAACTACCATTAAAAAAATTAAATAAAAATAGCTCGGATGATATCCAAGCTATTTGCTCATAACAAGCATTTATCCTTTCTTCTTGCCTCCAGACTTCTTGCCCTTATCGACATCATCTTTGCCGCCCTCGCTGCATCTTTCCATACAATAACCCTCCTTTCTAAATTATTTAGTAGGTCTTATCTTTTTCCCACTCGGATCTCGCCAAGGTCTTGGCTTACTCTTCCTAACCAAGATAAAAACCTCCTTTTATAAGAACTAATTAAAATATATAGAATCATAATTAGCTTGTACAAGCCCCTCCCTCTTTGCTTTAATTAAAATCCACCCACCAAAAACCCGCCAATGAGGCGGGTTTTTTCTTCTCTTCTTTTAATTTAATGTTTTCTTTAATCCCTCGCTTATAGATCCTATAAGATTAAAGAAGCTATCTTTAAATGAAGGTGACTTCTCCTCAAGGTAAGGTTCGAACACTTTAACTTCGTAACTCTCTGTATCCGAATCTTGGTAGCAATGCAGCGGATCCGTATTATCCCTATTTCTGCAAGTTATTTCATAATCAGTTGTTGTTTGAGGCTGAAGATTTTTAACCTCCCCGGAAGAATTAAGCCTATCCATATTCCCTGTCGATGTTACCCAGCCAGTATCATCGCCGATAGATATGCTCGGCGTACATTTTAGAGTTGTCGGCGTCCCAGAGTTCGGCTTGCTAACATTCCAAATTAAATTTATAAGCTGGTTAAGAAGAATCTGCGGTTTAGATGGATCAGTTGTTAAATTATTCGTCGGTATGCCCGGCTCCTCAATAAACCTGACTAATTGCGAATCCGAATCAGACGAAGAACAAATGTCTCCAGAACGGACAGTTTGGTCATATTCATAATATCGACAAGAATAACTAAGGCACGGTTCGCAGTCTTCGTACTTAACACAATCATATTCCTCAGGCTTAAATATCGGCTGTCCGGTAATCGGATCATACCCGATAAACACCTGTCTAGTACAAGTTGTATCATACGGACACTGTGTCCAATTGGTACAGTGACTACCGCTTGGATTAGATGAGGAGTTCCACCTCACATCGCAACTTCCGCTAGAACAAGAGCAAGAAGTAATAGCATCATACCTTCCCTCTAAATAGTCACAGCTATCTTCACATTCGTCATCGTTCCTACTGCCATAGCCATCAAAGGTGTTGTAATCAGTACACCTATACGAATCCCTGGTACAACTCGCTGAATATGTTTGCGTACTGCTTGGCGTATCCGTCTCACTGCCGGAAATACTTGAAGAACCAGATCTGCTAAAATTCCAATTACTCGAACTATCAGAGCAAGATATATTTCTATTTGAGGGGCTCCCGCCTCCAATTATCGAAGAACATACATTATTAACAGAACCGCTCCAATTTATTGTCGTCTGCCTTACCTCTGGAGAAGGATTATTTCCATTTGGATGGTAAGGAAGACAATCCCTAGTCGCTGAAACATTCGTTGATACGGAACGCGGACCGCTATAGCATGAACCCGCACCGACACTTACCGTAGCGCTATCTGAACAAGAGCCCGCGCCAACCGCATCGCAGCTTAAGGTATAAGTAGTTGTAGATGAAGGGCTTACAGATCTGGAGCCCGATGTAGAAACAGCGCCAATACCCTGATTTATCGAACAACTGGCTGTTCCGCTCGTACTCCAGCTTAGATTAGACGACTGCCCGGAAGTTATAGACGAAGGATTTGCCGTTAAATTAGCCGTGCATCCGCCACTGCCCACATTCACAGTTACTGAATCGCTCTTTATTACATCAGGATTGGCGCTATAAGCGCAAGAAAGCGTATATTCATAATTCCCTTCATCATTAAATGGTCCCACTGTTTCACTGCCTCCAGAAAGAACCGATCCGGTTATACTCGGACTTGTCGGATCTGAAGGATCGGCGCTTATACTGCAATTACTCGCCCTATCCGTAGACCAAGAAATATTAGTAGTATCTCCTTCGCTTATAGAAGAAGGTAAAGCATTTATATCAACATCAAAAGCGCATATTGCGTTCGGCTCATAAGTAACATCATCCCAGCCGTCATCGCAGATAACTCCCCCGCTCATATTCCAATTATCGTCAGTCCACGTCGCCATATTGCCCAACTGATCCGGATTATTACTGCACCTACTGCAATAAGCTATACACGAACTCCCGGTATCTTGTATCTCAAGCGTTGAGCCGTCTGCGGGATCAAATATTGATTCATCAGGACATCCGCCAAACTCTTCTCCAGAAACATAAACCGATACCTCTTTTGAAGCTGATGTTTCTATACTATCTCGCCGAAAACCTCCGGCGTATTCGCTATAATATTGTTTACAAGTAATTTCATACGTATAAGGCTCCTCTCTCGGCGTTAAGTCGCTTGCCCTAACAGTGTAGCTGCCACTCGTATCCCCGCCAGTATTAATATCTGATGAATAGCACTCCCTTGCATTGGAAGCCGACCAAGATATATCTGTACTTTCTCCCGGTTTAATCGTAACGCTCGATTTATTCACGCCATCAAGAAGAAGATTTACTACCGGTGGAACCGGGCATGTCGGCCCTCCTTGGCTGCAATTTGCAGATGACGGCGTCCACCCCACGCAATAAACAGTTCTGGAAGTATAAGGACATACTCCTTCTTCAGGAGGTATGCCGTCTTGAACGCTAGGACCATCTGCTACAGCACTCCTCGGAACATAACTCCCGCCTTCTTGATTACAGCATATTTTATAGCTAGACCCCGCCGAACAATTACAATAACCATAATTTAATAAAGGAGTAACCGAAGGACTACCCTCGCCGCATTCATTAGTAGCGCACTTATCAGAAGTAGAACAGACATTACCGGCAAGATAATAAGTAATACTAAATTCATAATAATAAATATAACTCCCATCCCAAGCTAATTCTTGAAATCGCTCTTTTATTTTAACTATTCTATTTTGTTCCCATGGACCAGTTTGGTTAGCATAAATCAAACAATCTGCTCTTACTTCATCAAAAACTGGATCTTGGCAAAGAGGAACACAGGCCGGTTCCGTACAATTAGAACTCGTATTACTTCCGCTATTCTGGCAAACTTTTTCTTCACAATCTATAACATTTGGCGAAGAGCAAATTTCATTCACGCATTCTTCTGTAAACCTATCCGTATCACAAGCTGAAGCATTTACAACACTAGAAAATAAAAAACCAACCGCAAAAACAGAAAATAAAATCGTTAATAATAAAAATATTTTTTTCATTGCGCCTCAATCAATTGGACTAATTGATTCAAATATTCTACTGGATCTTCAGATCGAGTAATGTCCTTATCCCAACTAGCTTCAGGATAAAAAATTAAACTGGTTTCTTCTTTGACATAGTTCTCATAAACTAGTCTATCAGAAACTTTCATTACACCAATTGGATCACCCTTATTAACAAGTGTATCATTAGCCGGAATTGGTTTAACGCCATAACCAGCAAATCTAAACGACTTGTTACGATTAGGATCATTAGCCTCTTCAATAGTTGAAGCTGGTTTCCATAAACCGTCTTTAGTAACTATAATCTCTCCTCTTCCGCTTCCATCACTCTCCGTATTCAAATATTTTATATACCCGTCTATTGGAGAGTATAGTGTAATCTCTTCCTTATCTTGGATGTTGAAACCTATACCAGACAATCTTTCTCCGTCAGAGTTATGAGGAATGAAAGCGCTAGCACAATTTTCTTCATTTAAAATCAAACAATCGCCTATTTTTTCTCCCATTCTCGATAAAACTCCCGGGAAATAATTTACTATAGGAAACTCGCCTTCTTCTTCAGGCTCGCTAACAGTACCTTCTTCTTCAACAGGAATCCCTTGTTCTGTAGGGACTCTTGTAAGCATTTCGGGATTTGTAACTATCAAATAAGCCAATACAGCGCCAACCAAAATAATCAAAACCGCTCCAGCTACTAAGAAAGTGTTCTTTCTCGTCATATTTATAATTATAAACCATCAGACTAAATACAAACATGTGGATATACTAAAAACCCGCCATATGCCAATGGCGGGTTCTGTAGCATTCATTTAAAAGTTCTCTTCTCATAAATACCCCCATCTTCATTTCTCCATAATTTCCAAGAGCTGTTTCAGATATTCTCTTGGATCTTCATCTCTTTGGATATCTTTGTCCCAATCCGTTTCCGGCACAAGTATTAAAGAAACTTCTTCTTTTAACTTGTCTGTCAAAATAACTTTTTCGGAATTAACAACTGCTATTTCCTTTCCTTTTTTAACAAACGAATCATTAACAACTAAAGATTCAATCCCATAACCGATCAACATAATAGTTTTGTTTCGATTAGGATCATTAAGTTCCTCTATCGTAGATGCTGGCACACGAGGAGCATTAGCAGTTATTGAAAGAAATGCTTCTCCTCCAGATTTGTTGAAAAAAATCTGAACATATCCATCTGTCGGAGAATATACAGTTACCTCTTTTCCTAGAAAGTTAAACCCGACACCAGAAGCTATATTTCCAGTAGATTTATCGTGAGGATAAAAAGCACTTTCCCACAACTCATCTTTCACAACAAGCGGCAATCCTGCGGGAATAACTTCTGCTGATTCTGTAGGTTTTACTTCTTGTGTTGAGGTTTGTTCGCTAACCTGTTCGGTTACTTCCGGTTCAGAAGGAATAACAACATTGTTCTCCTGTACAGGTTCTGTTTGTATTGGTTCGGTTTTACTTTTCTCCAAAGATTCCGTAACTGTCGGTTCAACCACTATAATTTTTTTATCCTTATTAGTTGGACGATTAAAAAATAAAATAATAGCAACAAGTACAATAATAAGAATAATTAACAAAAACCTTTTAAATCTAAACATATAAATCCATCCTTTCTAATCAAAAAAATATTTTTAAATAACATAATGTCTTTATTTGAAATACCATTAAATTATTATTTAGTCAAGATACTAAAAACCCGCCATATGCCAATGGCGGGTTCTGTAGCATTCATTTAAAAGTTCTTTCATAAATACCCCCATCTTCATTTCTCCATAATTTCCAAGAGCTGTTTCAGATATTCTCTTGGATCTTCAGATCGAGTAATGTCCTTATCCCAACTAGCTTCAGGATAAAAAATTAAACTGGTTTCTTCTTTGACATAGTTCTCATAAACTAGTCTATCAGAAACTTTCATTACACCAATTGGATCA
>JALOAR010000021.1 GCA_023228665.1 Candidatus Colwelliibacteriota bacterium
AGCTCGGCTGGGTTCAAGACGATGACTACTGCTGCAGCCAAAACGGCTAAAATTGCTATTACTATCAAGAGCTCTACTAAAGTAAAAGAAGGTGTTGATTTGCGACACAAAGGGAGCCCGCCTCCGGCGGGTCCGCCAAAGGCGGAGATGGCGATTGCTATCAAGAGTTCTACGAGGGTGAAAGAAGGTGCAGAGTGGAACGAAGTTCCAGTTTGGAACAAAGTGAAAAAGTTTGTATTGCGAAACCTTGGCATGTTTTTAAATTATATAATACCCATAATTATTCCCTAAACACGCCAATTAATAAGGCCTCGCTTTCGCGAGGCCTTATTAATTTATTTTCCTAATATTTTTTCTTTTTTTATTATTGCCTCTGTTGTCTTTATCACCGTATCTGGATTAAGAGATATGCTATCAATACCTTCTTCCACTAAAAATGTAGCGAAATCCTCGTAATCAGATGGTGCCTGTCCGCATATTCCTATATATTTATTTTTCTCTTTTGCCGCTTTTATCGCCATAGCAACCAGCTTCTTTACCGAAGGATCCCTTTCATCGGCTACTTTGCCAAGCGATGCGCTATCACGATCTATTCCTAAAGCAAGCTGGGTAAGATCGTTTGATCCTATGCTAAAACCGTCAAACACTTTAAGAAATTCGTCGGCTTCTATTACGTTCGATGGTATCTCGCACATTACATAAACTTCCAAACCTTTTTCTCCCTTTTTCAATCCGTATTCCGCCATCTTAGCAATAACTTTTTTGCCTTCTTCCGGGGTTCGGCAAAACGGAATCATCACAACAAGATTATCTAACCCAAAATTATCCCTCGCTTTTTTGACAGCCTTACACTCCAGTCCGAACGCCTCTGCAAATCTTTCGTCATAATATCTGGAAGCTCCCCTCCAGCCTATCATTGGATTTGATTCTTCAGGTTCGTAAAGGTTTCCCCCGACAAGAGTCGCGTACTCATTTGTCTTAAAGTCAGAAAATCTTAAGATAACTTTTTTAGGATAAAAAGCTGCCGCAATTTGAGATATGCCTTCAGTCAATTTATCAACATAATACTCCGACTTATCGGCATAACCTTCAGTCATAGAAGCAATTTTTTTCTTAATTTTGGCATCTTTTAAATTATCAAAATCGATAAGCGCCGAAGGATGTATCCCGATATGTCCGGCAATAATAAATTCTTCCCTCGCTAAGCCGACGCCGTCATTAGGAATAAATGATGCTTCAAAAGCTTCTTCCGGACTGCCTATATTCATCATTATTTTCGTCCTCGGGCGACCGTTATTTTTAATCTCATATTTCTTAATCTCCCATTTTGCTTTTCCTTTCCAAACATACCCCTCTGCACCCGTAGAACAGTCTACAGTAACAAATTGCCCTTTCTTAATATTTTTTGTGGCGTTTCCGGCGCCAACTATGCAAGGTATTCCTAATTCTCTCGATACTATCGCCGCATGCGAAGTCCTGCCTCCTTCATCAGTAACAATAGCCGCAGCAATTTTCATTATCGGCTCCCAATCAGGGTCGGTCATTTTAGTCACAAGAACCTCTCCTTTTTTAAATCCCTTTATTCCTTCAACGCCCATTATCACTTTCGCCTTGCCCTCGGCTATTTTTGAACCAACCGAAGCTCCGGTAGCCAAAGCCTTCCCGGAATTGGATTTCATTATATAATCTTCTACATAATTAGAATCCTTAACCGCGTGGACAGTTTCCGGCCTTGCTTGCACTATATATAACTCATTCAAAACTCCGTCTTTAGCCCATTCAAGATCCATTGGTCTGTCATAATGATCTTCTATTTCCGCGCACCACTTAGCAAGCAAGAGAACTTCCTTATCAGTAAGGGAAAATTGTTTCTTTTTCTTATCGCTTGTTTTAATAACGCGCGTCGCCGATTTGCCGGAACCATACACCATGGTCTTTTCCTTTTTGCCGAGAACTTTGGATATTATCGGCTCATAACTTTTTTTAAGAGTCGGCTTGAATACTTTAAATTCATCTGGAATAACTCTGCCCTGGACAATAAGATCTCCAAGTCCCCAAGAACTATTTATTATAACGGTTCCTTCAAATCCGGTTTCCGGATCTATGGTAAACGCCACGCCGGAAGATGCCTTATCAGACCTCACCATTTTTTGAACGCCCACAGACAAATAAGTCTCCATATGATCGAAACCTTTATCTACTCTGTAAGAAATCGCTCTATCAGTAAATAAAGATGCAAAACATTTTTTCACCGATTCAAGCAACGCCTTATTGCTAGAAATATTAAGAAAAGTCTCTTGTTGCCCGGCAAAGCTGGCACTAGGGAGATCCTCTGCCGTAGCCGATGAACGAACAGCCACGTCTGTCCTCTTAGATCCAAACTCCGCTGATAATTTTTTATAAGCCTCTGATATTTCGTCTTTTATATCTTTCGGAATTTCTGCTCCAAGAATCATCTCCCTCACCTTTTTGCCTCTTTTCTGAAGGTTGGATATTTTATGGGTATCAAGCCCTTTTAAAGCCTTGCTTATTTTTTCTGTTAGCCCGTTCTCTTCAAGAAATTTCTGATACGCTCCGGCAGTAATAGCAAAACCGTTCGGAATATTAATCCCTCTCGGAACCAAAGCATTATACATTTCTCCCAAAGAGGCATTCTTGCCCCCTACTTTAGGCACATCGCCTATTGATAAATCTTTAAACCAAATAATATTCTGCATATCTTCTTAATTATAAACTGTTGGGCCAAAGTAACAAAAAAATCATAAATAATAATCTAAATTTTAAGTTTATAAATTTATGCCTTAAGCATAACCACTAAATCCGAAACATTAGTTCCTGTTCTCCGTGATTCTATAAGCCCCCCCGTATCTTTCATAAATTTATAAGAAATATTATTTCTTAAAAATTCATTGTGGTCATAATTAAGCTCTTTAGCTTTTTTTATTACCTCTTCATCAACAAGCCCTCCGCCAACTCCAGATATATGATCTTTTCCATCAGACGCCATCGAAACAACAATGCTGTTTTCAGGCAAATAATCTATTACCCCTATTGCCACTTCTAAATTTCTTCCTCCTTTTCCTTTCTTTTCTATTGTTACTGTCGTTTCTCCTCCTCCCAATAAAACTTTATTCTTTTTTAATCTTTCGACTAGTTTTGAAGCCAGCTCTCTTGCTTCTCCCTTTAAACAAGCCCCGCATACCTCTGTCTTGTATCCTTTTTCTTCCGCTTTATCTTTCATTGCTTTCAGAGCATCCTTATTGCTTAGTATCAGCTCATTTCTGGTTTTCTCGAAATACTTCTTATCTTTTGGAGTCTCTATAAGAGAAACGCCGGATATGCCATATTTTTCAGCTATTTTTTTTGCATCATCTTTCGTTGTTTTATCCATAAATGTCGGTCCGGAAGCAACAAGGCTTATATCCGAAAAAGGCACATCTGAAAAAATCAGACCTAAAACATCCGCCGGATAAGCAAGTTTTGCCATATATCCCCCATGAATTTTGGATATATGCTTCCTTAATATATTTATCTCTTTTATATCAGCCCCTTTACTGAAAAAAGATTTCGTTGCGCTTTTAATATCATTGCAAGTCATCTTATACGGATCACAAAGAAGAGAAGAACCTCCCCCGGATATTAAAGCTATTACCAGATCATTTTTGCGAGCAGCCTTTAAAATATCTGTAAGTTTGCTTGTCGCTTCAATATTCCCTTTGGTTGGAAAAGGATGCGAACCTTCATAACACTCTATCTTCTTTAATTTTCCTACCTTTACATCAAGTATCACTCCCGCAGTTATATAATCCAGCATTATGCCTTCCAAAAACTTTGCTGCGCGAAAAGAAGCTTTGCCAGCACCCACAATATATATATTTTTATATTTTGATAAATCTACTCTGCTCTTCCCTGCTTTTAAAAAACTTCCGTCCACAAAAACTTTCTTTCTTAAAATAACCGCGGGATCCGCTGCTTCTATTCCTGTTACCACAATATCAAGCGCATCTTTTCTTAATTTATTAGTAGCTAATTCGCTATAGTTTTTTATAAACATCATTTGCCTGCCTTTATATTACAATATTGCTCTCACTAGTTCGATAAGCAAGTTAAACCTTAAAAAATTATTTTCTTTTTTAACACAATAAAAAACAGCCCGACACCTACCTATGAAAGATCTGTAAGTATTGGACCGTTTCTTAATATTTATATGAAAAAACAGAAACTACATTTGCCCTCCTCTCACTTTTTTCTTTGGAGGCATAAAGATCATATAAACAGCTGATACGCCTACAAGGGCATAAATTATGCTAGATATCACTCCAGCACCAAATATGGCTTCGACTAAATTAAAACTGAAAACCCCTACAAGCCCCCAATTCAATCCGCCGATAACCACTAATATCCAAGCTATTAATCCGATCATTTTAAAATTTTATTTTTATCGACCTTTATTTTTAAGAGCCGCTCAAAACCAAAATACCTGCAAAAACCTTCTCCTATTAAAAATATATTCAACAACTTAATTCTAATGTGATATTGAATTTGCTAAAAATAAGTTATTCACACGCATAAAGATATATAATTAAAGTATAACGAAAGGTCATAAGCGCCAAAAAAAATAAAATGCCTGCAAAAAAGAAACCGGCCAAGAAAGCCAAGAAAAAGTAGCTCTTTAAATGCCCCGCCAGCTGGCGGGGCATTTTTAACACTTTCCTTTATCTATTAATAAATCAATATTATCATCAGGCGAAGCAATATTTCTTTTTATATGTCCGCATTTCAAGCACTTATGAATTATTGAAAACATGCCATTTGCCCAATCCAAATATATCGGCTCCATCATGCCTCCGCACTTTGAAAGCCTGTCTCCAGGATTGACATCAACGTGCTTGCTCCATAAGCATTTCGGGCAATGATTAGTATAGCCATCGCCTTTAACAAGTTCTCCGCAATTTTCACAAACAAAATCTTCTTTTTTCTTTTTAAATTCCAAGCCCATATTAAAACCAATCGTTCTTTTTAAGAATCCAGACTATAACAGAAGAGATAATCACCGTCACCCCAATTATCAGCCAAAAAGAATAAGGATATTCCGATATGGGCAATTTTATATTCATACCGTAAAGGCTGGATATTATAGTAGGCACAGTAAGGACAATAGTCAGCGCAGTCAGCATTTTCATCACCCTATTTAAATTATTTGTCATTATCGTTGAAGACGCCTGCCTAATATTTACTATTGTTTTAAGACTCGATTTCGAAAGCTCTATAAATTGTCCTGTTTCCAAATAAAAATCTTCTATCTTTTCTTTTTCCTCCTCGGATATAGATATGGCTTTTCCTGACAAAAAATTGGCTATTATCGCGTGTATTGGAACAAGAGCAGATAAAAAATCATTTACTATATTCTCAAAAGAAACAAATTGCGCTATCTCTTTGTTGGTTATATTTTCGATATCATAAGAAACGCTTCTAACGTTTTTTCTTATATTAGTTAAAAATCTGCTATATGCCTGATACACGGCAGTCAGCACTAAAGTAAACATTGCTACCCTGTCAGACGTCATAATGCCTATTCCTTTATTTAAAAGCCTCTCTGTATGCAAAACTTTTTCTCTAGATATAGTTAAGAAAAAATCCTTTCCAATAACCACTAAAAACGAAGTTGTGGTTATCCTCCCTCCTTCTTCAATCGGAGCTCTGGCAAAAACATAAATCGATCCGTCATCCGTTTCCATTCTAGGCACTTCATAAGGGTCAATACCATCCCGTAATAAGCCCTCATCTAAATCCAGCATTACTGCTAAATCAGCTACTTCTCTATCAGAAGGATCTTCTGCATGAACCCAAGATCCAGGAATAAATTTTTTTTCTTCTCGAAAAAAATCTTCCTCTTTCGTTTTGGTATATATAAATATCATATGAACCCTTATCTTAATTTAATAATACCCCTTTAATCCTTCAAAATCCCGCTTAATTTTAATAAAAAATAAAGCCAGCTAATAAAATGTCGGGCTGCCGGGAATCGAACCCGGTCTTTACGAACCCGAATCGCACGTACTGCCGGTATACTACAGCCCGATAACAAAACTTTAAACTATAACAATCAGCCCGACAAACCGTCTTTTGTGTCGCGAAGCGGTACAAGAGACGCCCGAATCGGCGCGTACTTGCTGGTTAACTACCTTCAACCCGATACAATTTATAACGGAATACAATCCTGATAAAATCCACTATAATTCAAAAAAGATTTTTAATCTATCCTCCTAAATTTAATTTTGATAATTATGCCTTATTTAAGAACCTAGATCCCCTCTTTCGAGGGGATGACAGAAGAGAATATCCTGCGTTTTCTACTACCCTAACGCCTAATCTTGTCATTCCCGTGAAAACGGGAATCCAGATCCGTATTTAATTCTTTTAAATTCAAAACTTAAAGCTTTTAAGTTATTTTTTATCCTACACTTTATGCCTTTTCTTCATCTCCTTTTCTAGGCCTTCTTCAAATTCCAGTTTTCTTTCTTTCGCCTTTTTAGCCATACCTGAAAGCTCTTTATCAGTAAGCTTATTTAAATCTTTTGCTCTCGCCAGAAGATTCTCTTTAATATTTTTTTCTGGATTATCTAGCACTTCTTCAAGCAATATAGAAAGAATCATCCCTATCCTCGGTCCGGGATCAATACTTAACTCCTTCATTAGCGCAGATCCGTCTACTTTAAGCATCCCGGGACCTACAGGGTCTTTTTTAACTTTGTCTATCATAAAACGCAAATGCCTTGTCTTATAAGGAACCGCTTTCGGAACACCTGAACCGATCCTATCCGCCTCTCTAATCTTAAAAAGATCGTCTATATATTCTTCTCCTACCCTATTAATAAATCTCCTTACGCCAGCTTCTGTTACCTCGCCGACGTTATAGTAAAACAAATGATGTCTTACAAGATGAACAACTTTATCAATCACTTTATTAGAAAACTTAAGCCTTTTCATTATTTTTGCCGTCATTCTGGCACCAATTACTTCATGATTGTAAAAAGTGGCATCCGGTCCTTCTCCGAACTTAGATTTTGGTTTGCCCACATCGTGCAATAAAGAAGCAAGCCTTACTTCAAGCGAATAATTATTTTTAGCAGCATAATCAAGAGCCCTTAAATTATGCTCCCATACCGTATATATATGATGCTTGTTCTGTGAAACTCCTATGCCATCTCTAAGTTCCGGTATTATATGCCGCAAAAGGCCAAGCGCCTCCAAACAAGAAATTCCCCAAGCCGGACCGCAATCATCGCTCATAATTATTCTCACAAGTTCATCCCTTATCCTTTCCATCGCAATCTTTGATAATAAGTCTGCATTTTCAGATATGGCAGAAAAAGTTTCCGAATCAATATTAAAGCCAAGCTCTGCCGCAAAACGCACGGCTCTCATCAACCGCAAAGCATCCTCTTTAAATCTCGCCTCTGGATCTCCTACTGTCTTTATTAGTTTTTTTTCTATATCTCCGCTTCCCTTAAAAGGATCCGTTATCTTCCATTCTCCGTCTTCTAAAAATAAGGCTATGGCATTAACCGTAAAATCTCTTCTTGAAAGATCGTCCTCTATGCTATCGGCAAATTTTATTTCGTCCGGATGCCTAAAATCAGAATAGCCTCCTTCTTTTCTGAAAGTTGTTACCTCAATTATTTTTACCGCTTCACTATCAGAACGCGTCTTAACCCCAACAGTGCCAAACTGGTTTTCATACATGCTGTCAGGAAAAACTTTTTGTATATCTTCTGGCTTTGCATTAGTCGTAACATCCCAATCTTTCGGCTCCCTGCCTATAAGTATGTCTCTCACCGCTCCGCCAACCGCATACGCTTTAAACCCAGCCTTTCTAAGAGACTCTAAAACGCTCTTTACTTCATTTGGAATTTTATTTCCGATATCCATAAGTATTTTTATTATAACTCAAATAACAGAGGTCTTCCGATTCGAATCCTCCTTCGACTAATTTTATATCAATAACAAATCTTTGTGCTCTCGGAGGGAAATCTCACAACTCCGCTCGACTCTAGGCTCGCTTCGTTTTAGAAACCCACGGTTTCTAAAATTTTCCTACACGGGGAACCATTTAGAATGGTTCCCCGA
>JALOAR010000022.1 GCA_023228665.1 Candidatus Colwelliibacteriota bacterium
CAGAACCCGGGCCTATTGGCGGCCCTTCTCCAGCAGCTCAAGCGCCTATTGAGCCTGCGGTTTCTCCTGCTCCGATAGAACCGCCTCAACCTATGAGTCAGCCTGCTCCTGCGCCAGTGGAGCCAGTTCAGCCGGCACCTGCTCCCTCTCCCGTTTTTCCGCCGCCGTCCGTCGGCGTTTCGGGTGGTGCTGTGCCGCCTCCTCCGCAAGAATCGGGATACCAAATTAAAACAATGAAATCCGACCAAGAAGCTCTTAAAGCTTCAGGCGGAACCGAAACAGCTCCCCAATCTTTTACGCCAGCGCCGATAGGCAGCGAAAAAGTATTTAATACTGCCGATGCTTCTGCTGTTTCGGCAAAAAAACCCGGCTCGAAAAAAGCTCTTGTTATTAGCCTGGTTGTTTTTGCTATTTTAGGCATAGGTGCGGTTGGTTTCTTTTTAGTAAAGCCTTTGCTTTTCTCTCCGGTTGAATCTCCTGAATCTTTTCCTCCGGCAATAATTCCTGAAGAGGAAGTTGCTCCTCCGGTTGGCGAAGAACCTCCGGTAACTGGAGAAAATGGAGAAACAGCCGAAGAAGCTATTGTTCACGCATCTTTTTTTGCGGAGTCTGCAGACTTAGTTGAACCTCTCACGGTTGAAAGTATTACCGCCGAATCAATCAGCGCCTTATTCCCCTCAAGCGAAGAAGCTGAAATTGAAGAAGGTGATATAAGAGAATTGGTTATAAGCGACAATGCTGGCCCCATATCTTTTTCCGAATTTCTGCCGGCCTTGCTTCCTGATATGAACGCTGAAGGCTTGAAAGCCGCTTTTGAAGACGACTTTACCTTGTTTGTTTATCGCGACGATATGAGCGATCTTCCTGGATTCATAGCTAAAGTTTCCACAGACACTGAATCTGAAATTCTATCTTCTGTTTCTTCTGCTATTGAATCTTCTCCTAATCTTGGAAATATGTATTCTTCTGATCCGGGGGAAATATCTTCCTTTAAAGATGGCTCTGTTGCCGAAAACCCTGTGAGATACGCGCCGTTTGCTGGCGCTGGGTACGCCTTTAATTATGGCTGGTTTGTTGATGATGCTGGGACAAACTACCTCGTAGCTTCGGCTTCATACGAAGGTATGGCTGTTGCGGTAGAAAAGGCTGGCTTCTAGCCGAAGTTGACAGAATGGGAGATAAGTAGAATAATGAGCTTAAGAGAGAGCCCCGCAAAGAAGCGGGGCTTTCAAAAAAAAGAGGGTTAAAACGAAAAAATAACAATGGATTTAAAGCAAATAGTTACAATAATAAACCAAATAGCCAAAGAAAGAGGAGTTGATCCCTCGCGTGTTCTTGAGGGAGTTGAGGACTCTATAGCTACGGCATATAGGAAAGAATACGGCGAGCGCGGAGAAGTAATTAAGGCAAAGATTGATTCCAAAACTGGAGAAGTTAAGTTTTGGAAGGAAAAAGAAGTTGTTGATGAAACCACAGTCAGAATAGTGGAAGAAGAGGAAGAGCCTGGTTCTGTCGAGGCGGAAGTGGAAAAGATTGGAGATAAGGCTAAAGACGCCGCTTTAAGCGAGGCAGAAGAAGATGGGGAAGGCAAGCTTCCCCGATATAATCCTGAACGCCACATTCTTATCGATGAAGCCAAAAAAATTAAAAACGACGCCATCTTAGGCGAAGTGCTTGAGTTTCCGCTTGAAGCAAAGCTTGAATTTGGCAGAATTGCCGCTCAATCTGCCAAGCAGGTTATTTTGCAGAAATTCCGCGAGGCAGAAAAAGAAGCCGTGTTCGGCGAATTTAAAAACAAGGAAGGGCAGATAATTTCCGGACTTATTCATCGGTACGATCGAGGCAACATTCATGTTGATCTTGGCCGTATCTCTGGGATTATGTTTGCTAACGAAACAATCCCCGGCGAACATTATGGAGTTAACCAGAGAATGCGTTTTTATGTTCTTGCTATTCAAGAAAATAGGCGCGGACAGCCCGAAATAGTTCTTTCTCGTTCGCATCCGAAATTTATAGCCAGGCTTTTTGAGCTTGAAGTTCCCGAAATTGCCGATGGTACGGTTGAAATAAAAGCGATATCCCGCGAAGCCGGCAACAGGACTAAAATAGCTGTCTATTCTGATATGGAAGGAGTTGATCCTATTGGCTCCTGCGTCGGTCAGCGCGGCACTCGCGTTATGGCGGTAACTAACGAGCTTGGCAATGAAAAGATTGATATTGTGGAGTGGTCAGAAAATCCGGAAGAATTTATTTCTGCTTCTCTCTCGCCTGCTAAAGTCAAAGAAGTAGAAGTTTTTCCCAAGCATGAAGCAAAAGTTATTGTTCCCGACGACCAATTGAGTCTAGCCATAGGCAAAGGAGGGCAGAATGTCCGCCTTGCCGCTAAGCTTACCGGCTGGAAAATAGATGTCCGCTCCGAAATGAACCCTGATGAAGTCCAGGAAGACGGCATTGCCGGAACTCTCGAAAAGCCTGAAGGGGAAGTTTCTGATAAACCCGAAGAAGGAGTTCTTATTCCAAAAAAAGAAGAGGAATAAATAAAGAAAAAATATTAAAATGATGCCAAACAACAAAGAATCTCGTATGGAATATCTCATACCTACTGTTATTGAAAAAACTTCTCATGGAGAGCGCGCCTTTGATATATATTCCCGCCTCTTGAAAGACAGGATTATTTTCTTAGGCGGTCCGGTTGATGACGGCGTTGCTAATACGGTAATAGCCCAAATGCTTTTTCTTGCCAGTGAAGATCCTAAAAAACCGATTAAGCTTTATATCAATTCTCCGGGCGGATCGGTTACTGCTGGTATGGCTATATACGACACTATGCAATTTGTAGCTCCGGCTGTTGAAACTGTCTGTGTAGGCATAGCCGCTTCCATTGCCGCTTTTCTTCTCGCTGCCGGTGAAAAAGGCAAGCGTATAGCTCTTCCTAATTCGGAAATGCTTATTCATCAAGTAATGGGCGGAGCAGAAGGCCAGGCAAGCGATATTGAGATTGCCGCTAAACAGATAATTAAAACTAAAAAGAAGATTAATCAGCTTCTTGCTAAAATGACCGGAAAGACTTTGTCCAAGATAGAAAAGGATTCCGACAGGGATTACTGGTTGTCTGCTGAAGAAGCTAAAAAGTATGGCCTTATCGATGAAGTTGTCACAAAAGCTAAATAAAGAGGAAAAAATAAGCTTAGTAGACGATCTCCTTAATCGGAGCGTTGTAGAAGTACTTCCTTCAAAAGAAGCTTTGCGCGAACTTCTGCTTTCCGACAAAAAACTTAGAATATATATCGGCACGGATGCTACTGGCTCTTCTCTGCACCTCGGACACGCCACCAACTATATGGTTCTCGAAAAATTCCGCAAGCTTGGGCACGAAGTTATTTTTTTGATAGGCGATTTTACCGCTAGGATAGGCGATCCGACCGATAAGGACGCGGTTCGTAAACAGCTTAGTCGCAAAGAAGTTAAAGAAAATGTTAAGACTTGGCTTAAGCAAATATCGCCGGTTATTGATATAAAAAACAGGAGAAATCCGGTTAAGATAGCTTACAATCATAAGTGGCTGTCAAAGCTTAATTTTGAAAGTATTATAGATTTGGCATCTAATTTTACTGTTCAGCAAATGCTTGAACGCGATATGTTTGAACGCAGAATAAGCGAAGAAAAGCCCATATATCTTCACGAATTCTTTTATCCTCTTATGCAGGGTTATGACAGCGTTGTTATGGACATTGATGTGGAAGTTTGCGGAAATGACCAAAAGTTTAACGCTCTTGCGGGCAGGACTCTCCAAAAGAAAATCAACAATAAAGAAAAGTTTGTCTTTATTACCACCCTTCTTGTTAATCCGGTAACGGGAGAAAAAATGATGTCAAAGAGTCTTGGTACAGGCGTTTTTCTGGATGAAGATGCAAACGAAATGTTCGGCGGAATAATGGCGCAAGCGGATGAAAATATTCCCCAGCTTTTCACCGATTGCACGTATGTTTCTCTTAATGAAATAGAAAAAATTAAAAAACAGCTTGAAAGCGGAAAAGTTAATCCGCGCGATATTAAAAAGAAGCTTGCCTTTGAAATAGTTAAAATATTCCACGGCGCCGAAAAAGCGGAATCTGCTGTCAAAGAATTTGACGCGGTCTTCAGGAATAAGGAAACGCCTTCAGATATTAAGGAAGTTTCCGTTGGCGAAGACTTAATTAATGTCGTTGATATGCTTGTTTTTGCCGGGTTAGTTTCTTCTAAAGGCGAGGCTCGTCGTCTTATAGAGCAAGGAGGTCTGAAAATAAATGGCGAAAAAATTAACGACGCCGATAAAAATATTAAAGTAGAGAAAGAAGGCTTGATAATTCAAGCGGGCAAGCGCCGTTTCGCAAAAGTGGTCAAGAAATAACCAGCATTAAATATTGAATTTTAAAAAAACGGCGCAACGCCGTTTTTTATAAAAGAAAATAAATTTTGAATATTTTTAAAAACTTGTATTAAAATATCTCGTATGGAGAGAAAAAAAATATTTATTATTTTAGCCGTTGTTATAGCTGTTTCGGCATTAAATTTTAATTTTATAGCTCCGCAAAAAGCGGAAGCGAATATCTTGGAAAATATTTCCGGATTTATTGATAAGCTCAAGTTTTGGGAAAAAAAATCGCCTGAAATTGAATCATCTGAAAATTTTGACGGCATTCTTGGCGGGGAAACAGGTTTCTTAAAAAATGAAGATCCGGAATCTTACCGCTCGCTTATCCAGTATGAAGAAGCGGTTATTAACGCTATAGATAAAAGCGCTCCGGGTGTTGTTTCAATAGTGGTGTCAAAGGACGTTGAAATTATCGAGCAATGCCCGGTAACTGATCCATTTTTCGGTCCTGGATTTAAATTTTATGTTCCGTGCCCTTCGGGAAAAACCGAGAAGCAGGAAATAGGCGGGGGAACCGGATTTTTTGTATCTTCAAACGGATTGGTTTTAACCAATAAGCACGTAGTTATTGATCAAGAAGCCGAATACACCGTCTTTTTCGGGAAGGATAATAAATATGACGCCGAGGTTATCGGCGTAGACGAGATTGAGGATCTTGCCTTGCTTAAAGTGGAAGGGAGCGAATTTCCCGTTCTTGCTCTTGGCAATTCTGACTCTGTCCGCCTGGGGCAGACGGCGATAGCTATCGGCAATGCGCTTGGGGAATTTAAGGATACGGTTTCAGTCGGCGTCATATCCGGCCTCTCAAGAACTATTACCGCTACTAATTCTTCCGGAAGTTCGGAAATTATAGAAAATGTTTTTCAAACGGATGCCGCTATTAATCCGGGAAATTCAGGCGGACCGTTAATTAATTTAAAAGGAGAAGTTATCGGCATAAATACGGCAATTGCTTCCGGAGCAGAGAACATCGGTTTTGCTATACCTATAAACAAAGCGCGCAGGGTAGTGGAAACTTACCAAAAACAGGGAAAGATTACTTCTGCCTATCTTGGGGTTTGGTACGAAAGGACTGACGAAGGAGCTAAAGTTGGGGGTAATAGCAACCCTGTAATGCCGGACTCGCCCGCTGAAAAAGCAGGGTTAAAAGAAGGAGATTTAATTGTTAAAGCTAACGGAAAAGACATCAATAAAGACAGGTCTTTAAGCTCCGTCATATCCGAGCTTTCCCCGGGAGACACTCTTGCTATGAAAGTTAAGAGAGGAGAAGAAACGCTTAACATAAGCGCTGTTTTGGAAGAGAGGGATTAGCTTGATTAAATATCCTCTAACTTCAATAAAGCCCGACTTTTACCCTTGACAAATCAGTTAAGTTATGTCATAATCCAGCCACACTAGAAATAGTGAATAAAATTTTTTGGAGTGATTTGATGTTTAAAAAATTAATAAGTTTTTTATTTGTAATCCTTGTAAGCTCATTATTGTTTACTTCCGTGTTCGCCTCTACTACTCCTCGTGCAGAAGGAGCTATCGTTTCTCCGGGTCGTCAGTTTATAAGCGATCGTTATATTCCGCTTAGGTTAGTGGCTGAATCTCTCGGCTTTAGCGTAATATGGAATAAAGACGACAAAACAATTGATATTTTTACTGCTGGAGAAAAAAAGGGGGATTCGGAACATATTTGTCGCTTTTCCCCCGAAGAGTATATTACTTCCGACGGTAGGTCCTATATTCCAGCTTCTTCTATTCTTCGCTTAAGCAGTAAAGGTAGCTGTATTTCTTTTATGGGAAACGAAGGCTACTACATTTATAGGGACTGGCTTTCTTTATCCGAATCCAAAGGTCTTGTCTTAGAACAGTCCTTTGAAAGAAGTCTGGATGATGATGTGTGCGAGGTAAAGCTATATTCTGACGGAAATAAAGAGCATCCCGGAGGTCCGCCGACTGTAAGGATTAGAGTTTATATCTGGTCTAGAATTTTTTAAATATTGCCCCGTGCTTTTTTTATAAAGCCGGGGCTTTTTATTTTTTAATTTTTTTTATGCATTATCCTCGCCTCCTGTCATTCTCGGCTTGTTTGGGAAACCCAACCTCCTCTATCATTCCCGAAAAAGCGGGAATATAAGTTACTCTTCCCCTGTCATTCTCGAAAAAGCGGGAATATAAGTTACTCTCTCTGTCATTCCCGAAAATTGCGTTAGCAATTTATCGGGAATCCAGGTTTTTTCCGCATTTAATTTTCCTGGATCCCCGTTTTCACGGGGATGACAAAGAAGAGTACTCTTTGTTCTCTATTATTTTAACGTTTAATCTTGTCATTTCAGTCTCCCTCTATCATTTCCACGTTGCCCTTCCGCAGCCTTGGCACTTTTTACTCTTTCGTAGTCATAAGCTTGTCTAAGGATGAAGGAGGGAATCCAGACTCTCCTTATTATCTCTACTCTTTCTTCCCATTCCAGTTTCTATCTGTCATTCCCGAAAATTGCGCTAGCAATTTATCGGGAATCCAGGTCTTTGACATTTTCCCAATATTCTCTTACTTTTCTTACTGTCTATGTTCTTATAATATAGGGATATACAAGTCATACATTTGTAACTTATGAATAACGCATTTAATCGTTTTACAATCAAAGCTCAAGAATCAATTCAAAACGCCCAAGACCTTGCTTCCTCTAAGGGGCATGGAGAGTTTCGGGCGCTCCATCTCTTATCTGTATTGCTTCATGATTCCGATACTCTTGTCCAGCCGATATTAGAAAAAGCGGATATAGACCTTGAGGAGTTTGATATGGAGATTGAAAGCGAGATGAAGAGATATCCTAAATCATTTTCTTCCAGTCCTATTTCCCAGCTTTATCTGTCCCAAGAAACCGTACATATAATAGACGTAGCGACTAAATTTGCTCGCGCCAGCAAAGATGAATTTATTTCTTGCGAGCATCTTTTTATGGGTATTGTCGAGGTACCCTCGGTTGCCAAGCATATTCTTGAAAAATTTGGCATTAAAAGAGATTTTGTTTTGAGGTCTCTTGCTGAATTAAGGGGTAATGTCCGCGTAACCGACGAAACGCCTGAATCCAAATTCAGGGTATTAGAAAAATATGCCGAAAATCTTACCGAGAAAGCGCGCAAAGGCGGCCTTGATCCTTTAATTGGTCGCGATGACGAGCTCCGCCGCATAATTCAGGTTCTTTCGAGGCGCACTAAGAACAACCCCTGCCTTATAGGCGAACCAGGCGTTGGAAAAACGGCGATAGTCGAAGGCCTTGCTACAAAGATAGTCGAGGGCGATGTTCCCGAAACTTTAAAGGATAAAGAAGTTGTCTCTCTTGATCTCGGGTCTCTTATAGCCGGAACCAAATTCCGCGGGGAGTTTGAAGACCGCCTTAAGGCTTTTATCAAAGAGATAAAAAGCGGCAACGGCAAATACATACTATTTATAGATGAAATACATACTATAGTCGGCGCCGGGCAGGCAGAAGGCGCAATTGATGCTTCTAATCTTCTTAAGCCGGCATTAGCAAGAGGGGAGCTTCACGCTATTGGCGCTACCACTACAAAAGAATACCAGCGTTATATTGAAAAAGACTCCGCTTTA
>JALOAR010000023.1 GCA_023228665.1 Candidatus Colwelliibacteriota bacterium
ATTAAGCAAACAGATGCTCCGCAGGTAGGATTCGAACCTACAACCTTCTCCTTACGCTTATCCTACTGTTACCAATAGGGACGGACTATATCATGTCCCCTGTTTAGGGGACCGAGGCGCTTCCTATTTAAAAATTTCTGGATTCCCAATCAAGTTGGGAATGACAAGAGTTTTTAAACAGTACTCTCTTTCGAGATAGTCTCTACACCTTCCTCCTCTGATTTTATGCTTGCTTTGCAAAGCCGAAGCTTCAGCGAAGGCTTGGCTCGGGATTGCCCTTTTAGAAGGGTTTCCCCGAATTCACCCCGTTATTCGACCTCAATTACTTGAGGAAGCTGCGTTATGCCGGCCTCTATTTCGCGATGACAATTCGCACAAACAAGGACACATTTATCTAGTTCGGCTTTAACTTTTTCCCAAGACCTGGTATAGCCTTTATCGGCAATACCGAATTTTTTATCTCCAACATGGTGAAGATCAAGAGCTCCAGGATATTTGTTATAGCCGCAAACCTGACATTTGCCACCCTTGTATTCAATAGCCATAGATTTAACTTTTCGTCTTCTCTTGGCTACTGCGCGAATTAATTCTTCACGACGGTCGGCGTATTTTCTCTTTTCAGCCACTTATTAAATAATAACAAAGGCTCGGAAGAGATCGTTCACAGGGAGTCGCTCTACCATTGAGCTACTGCGGAATATTATATTTTCAATTCCCTTGAGGGGACAGAGGTATATTACAAAATAAGACAGATGTTTTCAATGTCTGGCAATTGCGGATTTATGCGGATAGAAAATAAACGTAAATTTCTGGATTCCCGATTAGATCGGAAATGACAAAAAATTAAAAAGCAGAGGGAAAGCTGGATTCCCGATAAATTACCAATGTAATTTTCGGGAATGACAGATGTGTCACGTAATAGTAATATATTTGACTAAAACGCTTAAAATCAGCATACTGGCGGCAGAAGCTTAAATTCAAAAAAAGGGAGTGTTGTAAATGTTATGGAAGATATTACTGTATTTAATTTCAGGCAGGAAGAGATTTTTTCGGAACAGGCAGTTTGAAATCATAGACCACTCGAATTATGTAATGCCAGATATTGGTTCAGAAGAGGTAAAGCTAGTATTTGTAGCTTCGCCCCTGCCGGGAGTAGATCGAGGAAGGCTTGAATATTCTGAAAATGCGATCAGGATTACTAACACCAAACGAAACAGCTCGTCGATAGTAATCGAGGGGGAAAGGCGTATCGAGTTTTTAATGTTTGCCTTGATTGAGGCAGTAAGGAATATGAAAGAGAATAAAAAACGAAAGAAAAAGGAAAAAAGCGCGCTTAAAAAAACTGCGTAGCAACATACAAAAACCGCCAATAAAGGCGGTTTTTTATAAGACTGGATTCCCGCTTCCCCTCCTTCGCCAGAAGCTACGGAAGGGCGCGGCACGGGAATGACCCTTCGACAGGCTCAGGGTAAACAGAAGAGAGCACGGGAATAACAAGATTAATTATTACTTTGATTGCGGAATATTATTTTTTATAGGCATTGAAAACGCCATTACAAAATAAGCGATAGTTCCCGGAACCAATGCGGTAAAGAAAGTGAATACTATATAAGCCACTCTTAATAAAACAGGGTCGACATCAAAATATTCCCCTATTCCCGAAAAGACTCCGAGGAATATTTTATTGTCTATGTTTCTTTCGAGTTTTTTCATAATTATTAAGAAATTAAATTTAGACCTGGATCCTCGCTTTCCCTCCTTCCTGCCTCCGCTAAAGCTACGGACGGGCGAGGCTCGGGAATGGCAGAAAGAATTTTACTTTTTCTTTTTTCTGCGAAGGAAGGCTGGGATATCCCACATATCGTTTTTGCCTTCATCATCGCTTACGCCGTCTTCATTTACCTCTTTATATATTTCCCCGCTAGTAAAGAGATTATCTATTTTCTTTTCTTCTTTTTCGCCGGAATTATCTATCTCTTCCGCTATTATATCCTTAGCTTTCTTTTGGTTTTCGTCTTCTTTTTTATTTTCAGGCTTTGATACAGCAGGAGCAAATAATGTCACTTCTTTTTCCCTTTTCCTTATCACATCTCCGTATCCATTAAAACCAGTAGCGATAAGATTAACCTTAAGCCTGCCTTTCGGGACTTTGCGGTCGTAGTAGGCGCCGAAAATTATTTTAGCGCTAGATTCAACATTCTCGGTTATTATCTTGGCGGCTTCGTTTATTTCGGTCATTTTAAGATCCACTCCGCCGGAAATGCCAAAGAGCACTCCGCGAGCGCCTTCAATTGAGCGTTCAAGAAGAGGAGAATTAATAGCTTGGGTAGCGGCTTTGATGGCGCGGTCTGCGCCAGAAGCTTGACCTACGCCTACGATAGCAACGCCGGTTCCCTGCATTATCGCCTTAATATCAGCAAAATCGACGTTAACTAGTCCGGAACTTGAAATTATCTCGGAAACTCCCTGAACGGTATTTTTAAGAACTTCGTCAATTTTCAAAAAAGCTTTATTAATAGGAGTATCGTTGCCGATTATAGAAAATATTCTGTCGTTAGGAATTACTATCAGCGAATCTACTTTATCGCGAAGCTTTTCTACTCCCTCATCGGCTATCTTAGTCCTTTGCGAACCCTCAAAAGCAAACGGCTTAGTAACAACAGCTACGGTTAGGGCGCCGACTTCCCTGGCAGCTTCGGCAACTATCGGAGTCGCTCCGGTTCCGGTTCCTCCGCCCATACCGGCAGTAAGAAAAATGAGGTCTGCTCCCTGAAGGGCTTCAATTATTTCAGCCCTGGATTCTTCGGCAGATTGCCTGCCAATATCCGGGTTCATACCGGCTCCCATGCCTTTAGTAAGATTACGGCCGATATTTATTTTTTTCTTAACATAAGTCTTCTCGAGATCCTGAATATCAGTATTAAGGGCGATAAACTCCACTCCTCTCGGAAGATCGCTATTCATACGGGAAACAGCATTATTGCCGCACCCTCCGATGCCGACAACTTTTATTTTTACAACCGGTACGGTAGATATTTCTCTATTTGGCATATACATTCTTCTTTCTATTGGGGCAGATGTTTTTCTTGCCGAGGTTCTCTTTTTTCTTATGGTTTTATTTTTCTTTACAGCAATCGGCTTCTTGACGCGAGAAGAAGTTTTTTTGGCCACTTTTTTAGTTTGAGACGGAGCCGTTTTTTTAACAGACTTCTTTTTAACGACAGCTTTTGTTTTTTTTGCCCCGCTCCTTGCCGAGGTCTTTTTTTTGGTTGTTTTATTCTTCTTCGTAGCCATTAGGGTAATATATTCTTTAATATTTGCGTCAGCTTGCTTTTGCCTCTCGATTTTGACCTTATACCTCCTTGATCGCTGCTATAGAGAACTAATCCGAGGACAGTCGCATAATCCGGCGATTCGACGTATTCTAACAAACTTTGGTCCTGCACTTCAAAATCAGAGGCTGTAGGCATGCCGATCATAGCTGTAACTTTAAGCTCATCCTTGGCTAAATCAACTATGCCGGGAAGCTTAGACCCACCGCCAACGATAACAGCTCCTGCCGGCAGTTTGCCGGAAAGGCCAAGTATTCTAAGGTCGTTATTAACAAATTCAAATATTTCCTGAAGGCGGGATTCGATAACTTCAGCAACAAACCTGCGAGACGGAGCGCCGGTAGCGTTCACATCAAGCTTGCGAAGATCGATAGTGTCTCTGCTAGGAACTCCTTTTGATATGGCGTAGCCATAGGCAATTTTTATTTTTTCCGCCATATTAACCGGTATTTTTAAGGCAACCGCAATATCATTTGTAATGTGGCCAGCGCCTACAGGATAAACATTGGAATGTATAAGCTTATCTTCTTCGTAAACCGCCATACCAGTAGTGCCGAAACCGATATCAATAACGACAACTCCAAGTTCTTTTTGGTTTTTATTAAGAACCGCTCTTGCCGAAGCAAGCGGATTAAATATAAGTCCGCTGATACTGCCGCCTCCTATCTCTACGCATTTGCGAAGGTTTTTAACCGAAGGGACGAAAGCGTCAATAATAAGGCTCGCAACTTCGAGCCTTGAACCAACCATTCCGAGCGGATCTTTAATATCGCTTATTCCATCAACAGTGAACTCCTTGGTAATAGTATGGAGTATCATTCTATTCTGGGGAATATTTATTGCCTCGGATGCTTTGGTTACGCGTTCGATATCATCATTGCCTATTTCAGAATTGGCGCGGGCAACAGCAACTATTCCTTTTGATACCTGCGCTTTAGCGTGCGGACCTCCGATATTCAAATAAATATTTTTGATAGCCGGGCGATAAAAGCTCTTAACTTCTCCGAGCACTTCGCCTATAGCTCTTGCAGCATCATCGATGCTGACCACAACTCCCCTCCTAATACCTGAAGAAGGTTTTGTTATCCCGTGAATGAGCCTTATCTTATCTTTTTGAGATTCGGCAACGACAGCTTTAATGCTGCCTGAACCAACATCGAGACCAAGAACTGTATTATGAGCCATATTTTATAATTGCGTCAGGTATTTTTTTCTAAAATTTAAAAGCCGGCCTTTTCGATTATTTCCTGTTCTTTTTTTTCCATCACTCTGGCGGCACGAGCGCCACGTTCGTGATCATATCCTAAAAGATGGAGGATTCCGTGGACAAGAAGCCTCACAATATCTTCATTATGAGCGGATATGTAATCTGGCGCAAGATATATTTCCCCAATGTGGCGCAATTCGCTGTCAGGATGAGGAATATCAGGTTCTTCAAAAGATAAAATATTTGTTTCTTTATCCTTTCCGTGATATTCCCTATTTATTTTATGCATTACATCATCCGGAACCAAAAAGACATCAAGGGACACGCCTTTGATGCCTAATAAATCCAAAACCTTGGAGGCTGCTTTTTCTAGCTTTTCCTCCATAAATATTAACCGAGCATTTCCCTGACAACTTCGGACACAGCCTTGCCGTCAGCTCCTTTAATTTCGGCCATTGCGGATTTCATCACAGAAGAAAATTCTGATTCTCCGGAATCAATTATTTTTTTAACTACAGTTTCAATCTCTTCTTTTGTCGGTTCGGGCGGAAGATATTCTTTTATAATCTTCAATTCCCTTTCCTCGTTCTCTGCAAGCTCGGGACGATTTGCTTTAGAATATATGTCTATGGATTCTCTTCTCTTCTTTGCTTCGCGCTTTAAAATAGTTATGAGTTCATCTTCGGTCAGCTCATCTCCCTCTCCCTTGCTCCTCTTAGCGATAGCTTCATTTTGAAAAACAGAAGATACTAATCGCAAAACGCCGACACGAAAGCTATCGGCATTTTTAAGGGCTGTCTTAATGTCGGATATTATTTTTTCCTTCAAAGACATATGGAATTATTATAACAAACCTTCTTTTCTTTTTTTGTCGTACTCGTTTTTCTTAGCGAGACGATGCAAAGCGGAAAGGTGGCGGGAGCGATTGCTTTGGTTGCGCTTATGAAACCTTCTTTTTTTTGTTTCTAAAAGAATGCCAGAATGCTGGACCTTCTTAGAGAAACGGTATATCAGCGAACCGGCTGACTCTCCTTCCTTCTTTTTGATAGTAATTGGCATAATTTTCGTAAATTGATTACCCGGCAATTTTTGCCTGGATTTCTTCCAAGCTTTCTTTCGGGGGGTTTTTAACCACTGAATGGAGCGACCCTCCGCCGTCCCCTTCAAATCTCGGTATTATGTGGACATGAAGGTGGTCAATTGCCTGACCGCCTATTCTACCCTGGTTTATGCCTATTGTAAACCCTCTTGGGGCTAACTTTTCCTTTATTAATGCGGTTACTTTTTTAACCGATTGGAAGAAAGGTCCGATCAACTCTTCGGGAAGATCGAGGATATTTTCGGCGTGAATTTTAGGGATTACGAGCGCATGCCCTGGCGCTAGCGGATGAAGGTCTAGAAACGCTAAAGCGACATCATCTTCGTATATTACCGACGAAGGTATTTCTTTTGAAGCTATTTTGCAAAAAAGACAATCCATACGTGTATTCTAAAGCGAATATTTAAAACTTAAAAGCCTAATTTTTAATTGACAATTTATATAATTTATGGTACAATGGGGCTATTAAAAATTGAAAAGGGGTGTAAGGGATGAGTCTTTTTAAAAAGAAATTGATAAAACACAGTTTTGAAGTAAAAACAGCATTAGCTGTTTTAGAAATTGAGGTTATAATCGACCCCGAAAAATTAGAACAAGATATTACAAAAGAAATAATCTCAAAAAACTCCGAGTTGATAGACTTGTTTACCGGGGAAAGAAACAGATATCTACCGCCGGAATTAATTTGCGACCGAATCGCTTCTCTTATCGGACCGGAATTTAGGAGAAATATAAAATTAATAATCGGTTTTAAAAAAGCAGCCAAATAGGCTGCTTCTTTTTATATTAATAATTTTTTATTTTCCGTTCAGTTTCTTTTTAACCTTCTCTATTATCTTTGATACAGGCACGTTTTCTTGGGTGCCGGTTTTCATATCGCGTAAAATAACCGTTTCTTCATAGACTTCTTTCTGCCCGATGATAAGAGCGATGGGACAATTTTCCTTATCGGCAACCTTGAGCTGCGCTTGCAGAGATTTTTTACCGAAAGCATCAATAATTTTAATCCCCGATTTATAAAACTCTTCTGAAAGAGCGAACGCTTTTTGTTTTGCCGTGTCACCGACATGAGCTAAAAAAGCTCTCCTTTTCTTTTTAATTTCGGCGCCTTCTTCCTTTTCTTGAAGCATGCTGATTATCCTATCAACTCCAAGAGCAACGCCAACCGCCGGAGTATTCTTCCCCCCTATCATCTCGGCAAGATAGTCATAACGGCCTCCTCCGCCAAGAGCGATTCCTTCTCCTTCGCTAAACAGTTCAAAGACTGTCCTGTTGTAATAATCCAAACCGCGGACAAGATATGGATTTAATGAATAAGGTATTTTAACTTCATCAAGAAATTCAAGAACGCCTTTGAAGTGGCTCCTACAGGGACTGCAGAGGCTATCTAAAATACTTGGCGCGTTAGCTCTAAGCTCGGCACAACGCTCTTCTTTACAATCCAGCAACCTAAGAGGATTAACCTCTAGCCTCTTTTCGCAGTCTTTGCATATAAGACCTCCTTTTTTGCCGTTATAAGCTTCAATCTCTTTTCTATAAAAATCCTGAAGCTTTTTCTTGTATATTCCGCGGCACTGTTTGCAACCGATACTGTTTACTTCAAGAATAACGTCCTTAACTTTCATTTTTTCTAGAAAATGGACCGAAGCAAGCATAATCTTGGCGTCAAATATCGGGTCCGGCTCTCCGCCGACTATTTCAAAGCCCGCTTGGTAAAATTGTCTGAACCTGCCAGCTTGAGGTCGCTCGTGACGAAAGTTAGGTCCAAAATA
>JALOAR010000024.1 GCA_023228665.1 Candidatus Colwelliibacteriota bacterium
TTTTACTTGGTTATGCCAGTTTGTCATGTTATATATTGATTATAAATGGATATCGTCGTAGGTATAGACAATATCACTTCAGCTGAAGAGCTTCGTCCTCTCGCTGATGCGGGGGCTGATGAGTTCTACGTTGGTTATATTCCTCCGTACTGGTCTGATGCTTTTGGGTGGGAACTGGCTCCGAATAGGCGTCCGTACAAGACTTATAATTACACCTCTCTCGAGGATCTCTCTTCTGCGGTAACAGCAATTAAATCGCTGGGCAAAAAAGCTTTGCTTGCGATAAATGAACACGAATATCCGCCGGAAAGAATGAATTTAGCTGTCCGTATGGCAAAAGAAACGGCGCCTCTCGATTTTGACGGTATTATTATTTCTAATATTGCCGTGGCTATCGCTATCAGAAAAGAGGGGATAAATACGCCTTTTCATATAAGTATCGGGGGTTTGGCAAATAATTACGAAGCAATACGTTTTTATAGCAAGTACGTCCCCGGCATCCGCCGCTTCATCCTTCCCCGCGATGTAACTGTTGGCGAAATTAAATCTATGGCGCAAAAAGCGAAGAAGGATAATATATCCCTCGAAGTTTTTGGCATAGGCGATCCGTGTGCCTGGAGCGACGGTTATTGCCTTACTTGGCATTCTTCTTGCGCTTTGCCTTTTTGCAGCTGGTTTTTAAATGGAAAAAAGAAAGTTATCGATATAAGCCGTTTTAAAAATTGGAGGGGAAAAATCCGGTTGGGAAACAACAGTTTTCTTTTCGAAAAAGATAACTCCTTTATCGCTCCAGATAATTTTAATGATTTTGCAGTTCGTTCTGAAAAAGATAAATTTCTTAGCAATATTATTCGCTCTTGCGGGCTTTGTGCTATACCCCTTTTTAAAAAATGGGGTATTAATGTCATTAAAGTGCCGGCAAGAGGAGGCGCTTTAAGGAGCGAACTTATTTCTCTTGTTAAGAAGGCAATGGAATTAAAATCCCCTGATGAGTGCCGTTGCTTAATCGGTTCTCGCAAGTTTTGTTCCGGCTCTCGCTGTTATTACAATTATCCTTCAGAAAAAAATGCTTAGCATCAAAGAAAAAGAAATATGCGTTATGCTTTCCGATATTTCAGATATCCGCAATTTAAAAAGCATTCTTTTGCCTCTTCCTGTCGCAGAGGCAAGGAAAACAGTTCCTTTTATGCCTCGGGAATATATAACTCACGAAGTTTCTCTAAGGCTTTTAAAAAGGCTGTTAGGCGATGATGTTTTTAATCGGGCTAAAAGAATTTATTTTGGCCATGAAACTTGCGCTCGCGCTTTTCCTTCTGGAGATATTGATGAAGCGGTTTCTATTGTTTCCTCGAAGGGAAAGGATATATCCCTAGTTGTTCCTTATGTAGGGGAAAGAGATATTAAAAAAATATTTCCGGCAATTGAAAAATTTGCCGAACTTAATCCGAACGGTGAAATAATCGTTAATGATTTTGGAATAATTAATTTTATTTTGGAAAAAAATATCCCCGTTAAAATTGTGCTTGGCAGGCTTCTTTCCCGGACAAAAAGAGATCCCCGCTTCGGAAAAAAAATGCCTGAAGATAAGGAAATGATTAAGGACGCCAAAAAGGTTGTTAAAAAATCCGCTAGCGAACTGTCTGAAACAGGGTATTCTTTCGCGCCTTTCAGAGAATTTCTAAAAAATTTAAGCATCTCAAGAGCGGGCATAGACGCCTTGCCTCAAGGGGTAAGCTTGCCTAAAGCGGGGGATATGGAATTTGATTTATACTGGCCTTGGGTTTATGTGACAAGCGGGCGTTCTTGCCAACTGCTTGGCATAAAAGATTCCCGCAAAGGAAAATATCCTCTCGAAGCGCCTTGTGATATGAAATGCAAACAGTTTGAAATGGAGCCCCAAGGAACAGGAATCCATTATTCCGTTCAAAAAGGAAACGCTGTTTGGATGGAAGTCTTAAAACCCGGAAAAATAAAGGGCGGATTTTCCCGCTTTGTCTACGAACCCGTTATTCCGGCTTAAAAATTAGCTTGCGATTTTTTTCTTCCATTCCGGAATTTTTTGAACTTTGTAATTAATCCTTATTCTTCTCTTCTTCTTCCGTGGAAGGACTTATGTATATCCCTTAGCTCTTTGTTTGTAAGGTGGGTATATATCTGGGTTGTTTGTATATTTGAATGGCCGAGCATCTCTTGTACTGATCTTAAATCCGCGCCGTTTATTAAAAGGTCTGTAGCAAACAGATGTCTTAATGTATGCGGATGTATTTTTTTCGGTATTCCCGCTTTTATTGCGTAGCGGTCTATGGTTCTTTGAACTGTCCGGGTAGTCATCCTCCCTATCGGTTGAGGGTTGTTTGAATTGGTATAAGTTATAAAAAGCGCTTCTTCAGCATCCTCTCTTTTGTCTAAATAATCTTTTATTGCTTTTTTGGCGCGCCCTGAAAGAAAAACTACTCTTATCTTTCCTCCTTTTCCTCTTATCGACAATTCTCCCCGCTCTATATTTATATATCTCTCCAGAGCGCAGAGCTCCGATACGCGGAGTCCGGTAGAGAAAAGAACTTCAAGAAGAGCGCGGTCTCGCACTGATTGGACAGAGTTGCCTTCGGGCGCTTCAAGCAGTCTTTCCAGATCTTTGTATTCAATGATGTCTATCTGCCTTTTTGGCATTTGAGGCAGCTCCACCTTTTCAGGGGAGAGTACCGGAAAATCTCTTTTTATCAGGTATTTTAGAAAGTTTCTTATAGCTATAACGTAGTACGCTTGGGTGTTTTTCTTTAATTCAGTATTTTCCGCAAGATATATTCTAAACTTTCTTATTTTTTCATTGGTTATGTCTTTAGGTTCCTTTATTTCGGCAAATTTAAGAAACCTATTAATAGCTCTTTCATATGCCTTCTTTGTGCGCGGAGACCGGTTTTTCTCTATTTGCAGGTAATCAAGGTAGTCTTTTAGTAGCTTATCTATTTCAGCCATTGCCATAATTTTATCATAATCTGTCGTAAAATAATTAAAACTGGAAGTTTTAACATCCATCTTTCCCCCTTGAAACGGCCTCTTTTTTATAGTATTATTCCGCTGATGCTTACTCCAAGAGTTAAAGCCAATATCATAAAAGGTAGCCAAATGCATGAAACCGATACCGGATCGGCGGAAGTTCAAGTCGGCATTTTAAATCGTCGGATTGATGAGCTTGCAAGCCACCTTAAAAAGAATCCTAAGGATGTACATTCCAGGAGGGGTCTTTTAAAGATGGTCAGTAAGCGCCGTAAACTGGAAAAATATATTGGCACTGAAGCCGCTAAAAAAGATTCCAAAAAAAGAAAGGTTTCCAAGAAAGCCGCCTAGAAATGGCTAATTCCATCAATACAGAACAGCGCGTAGGTATCTTTATTGATATCCAAAACTTATACCACTCTGCCAGAAATCTTCACGCAAGCAGAGTTAATTACAAGGAGCTTATCAAGTATGTCGCCGGAGGGCGGCATGTTGTTAGGAGTATCGCTTATGTTGTCTCAAGCGATCCTCAAACCGGAGAAGAAGCTTTTTTTGATGCTTTGGAAAACGCGGGCCTCGAGCTTCGTATGAAAGATCTTCAAGTTTATCCGAGCGGAGCGAAGAAAGCTGACTGGGATGTGGGTATGGCTGTTGATGCCATTAAAATGGCGCCGAGTTTTGATACGGTCATACTTGTAACCGGCGACGGCGATTTTATTCCCTTGGTGGAATATCTCCAAGTCGGTCTTGGCAAGATAGTTGAAGTAGCAGCTTTTAGCAGAACCACTTCAGGAAAGCTCAAGGAAGTAGTTGATCGTTTTATAGATATTGATGAAGTGCCTAAAGCTATTTTTAAGTCAAAGCGCAGCAAGCAAACTAGCGTCAAGCGTTCTTCGTCAAGCAAGAAATAATAAAAAAATAAAAGAAAAAAATATGGATTTTGATAGAAAGATTTTTGAAACAGAAATAGCGGGCCGTCCTCTCAAGGTTGAAGTCTCGCGCATGGCCGAACAAGCTAACGCCGCGGTGCTTGCTACTTACGGAGAAACCTCGGTTCTCGCAACCGTTGTTATGGATAAAGAAGATAAGGATGTCGGTTTTATGCCTCTCGTCGTTGACTATGAAGAAAAATTTTATGCTATCGGCAAAATACTTGGCAGCCAGTATGTTCGCCGCGAAGGCAGGCCTTCGCAAGAAGCTATCCTTTCCGCGCGCTTGATAGATAGGGCTATTCGCCCTCTTTTTGATAATCGCATAAGGCGCCCTATTCAGGTTACGGCAACTATTCTTTCTTATGATGAAGAGAATGATCCCGACTTTGTAGCGATAACTGGCGTATCTATCGCTCTTGGTATATCTGATATTCCTTGGGGAGGCCCCATTGCCGGCGTGTCTCTTGCTAAGTTTGGAGAAGAGTTTGTTCTTAACCCTTCCGTAAAAGATCTTGAAGATCGAGACTCGGAAAAGAAATTCTCTAGCTTTATAGCGGGAATTGACGGGGAGATAAATATGATCGAGCTTGACGGCCATGAAGCTAACGAAGATGAAGTAATTGCTTCGTACACTGAAGCTATGAAGGAGATCGAAAAAATACTCATTTTTGAACGCGATATTATTAAAAAAATAGGAAAAGAAAAAGCTGATGTTGCTTTGGCGGAACCCTCTGACGAGCTTAAATCTTCAGTTTCTGATTATCTTTCTGATAAATTGGAAAAAGCTTTATTTATAAAAGAAAAAACAGAAAGAGAAAGCGCTTTATCAGCTCTTGAAAAAAGCCTCAAAGAGCATCTTGTTGAAAGCGGTTTTACCGAAGACGATTTTTCGGAAGCAATGAGGCTTTTGGATAAGCACATTGATGAAGAAGTCCACAAAGCCGCCCTTACAAGAAATGCGCGCGTAGATGGGCGCGCTCTTGATGAGGTTCGCGACCTTTATTGTGAAACTTCGCTTCTTCCGAGAACTCACGGATCTTCTATTTTTGTAAGGGGCAATACCCAGTCGCTTGCAACTGTTACTCTTGCCGCTCCGGGATCGGAGAAGGTTATAGAAACAATAGAGCATAGCGGAAAGCAAAGGTTTATGCTTCATTATAATTTCCCGGGATTTTCTGTTGGCGAGGCAAAATCTTTCCGCGGACCTGGCAGGAGGGATATAGGCCATGGAGCTCTGGCAGAAAAAGCTGTTAAAGAAGTTATTCCCAGCCAAGAAGAATTTCCTTATACGATTCGCATTGTTTCGGAAATATTATCCTCTAACGGCTCGTCTTCTATGGCTACGGTTTGCGCTTCGATACTCGCCCTTATGGATGCAGGCGTTCCGATTAGGAAGCCGGTTGCCGGCATAGCTATGGGTCTTATGACTGGGGAAGGAGGCAAGTATAAAGTGCTGACCGATATCCAAGGGCCGGAAGATCATCACGGCGATATGGACTTTAAGGTTGCTGGCACTAAAGATGGCGTAAATGCTATTCAAATGGATGTAAAAATTAAAGGCATCCCTCTCCCCGTTCTTTTGGAAGGATTAAAGCAAGCACGTGAAGCAAGGCTTAAAATACTTGACGTAATGGCATCTGCGATTAGCGAGCCTCGCCCCGAACTGTCTAAATATGCTCCTCGGGTAAAGGTTATTGATATAGATCCTGCGCGCATCGGAGAGCTTATCGGGCCTGGAGGAAAGGTGATTAATGGAATTATTGATCGTACTGGCGTAACTATAGATATTGATGATGCTGGGAAAGTTTACATAGCCGCTACCGAAAAATCTTCGCTCGAAGCGGGAGTTAAAGAAGTCGAAGCCATTCTTAAGGAATATAATATTGGAGAAATAGTAGAGGGAAATGTTGTGCGCGTTCTTGATTTCGGCGCTATTGTCGATCTTGGCGGCGGGCGCGACGGAATGGTGCATGTTTCTGAACTTAAAGAAGGCTTTGTTAAGAATGTTACCGATGTTATTAATGTCGGGGATTTTGTAAGAGCTAAAGTTATAAAAGTTGAAGAGGGAAAAATAGGCCTCTCGATCAAGCAGCTCAAGCCCGAAGAAAAAAAATAATTATTCCTATAAATTGCATCGACCCCCGCTAGAAGCGGGGGTTTTTAAATTTTCTTAATTTTAAATATTTATATTTTAATATTATTAAATTATTTTTTGGCTTATCTGTTTGCTTTGTTCCGTTTCAATCTGTTCTGAACATAGTCGAAGGATATAGATAGAAAGGTGAGGCTGTATTGCGTATGTCATTCCTGCGAAAGCGGGAATCCAGGTTTCACGATTCAATGTTTCAGGGTTTTTAATAAGTTATGCACACTAAAAATTAATTTATTCTGTTATCATTAAGTATATGAACGGACAAAATAATGAAAAGCAGCCTATGCGTCCAAGCTTTGGCGGTTCCGAAGGCGCAGGCTCGCTTAAACCGAATAATGCTCCGATGTCCGAACTTTCAGGACAAGAAGCAAATCAGGCGCCTGCGCCTCTCCAAGGAACCAATCAGCCGACGCCATCCGAGTGGTCTCCAAAAAATGTGCCAGAACCCGGGCCTATTGGCGGCCCTTCTCCAGCAGCTCAAGCGCCTATTGAGCCTGCGGTTTCTCCTGCTCCGATAGAACCGCCTCAACCTATGAGTCAGCCTGCTCCTGCGCCAGTGGAGCCAGCCCAGCCGGCACCTGCTCCCTCTCCCGTTTTTCCGC
>JALOAR010000025.1 GCA_023228665.1 Candidatus Colwelliibacteriota bacterium
AAAATCGCTGCTTCCGCAATGCGCGCTTGGGATAAGCACACTGGACAAAAGCCGAACATAATAATCTCTAATTCAGAATATACTAGAGAAAGAATTAAAAAATTCTACGGGCGAGATTCGAAATTATTGCACCCTCCTGTTGATACTGATTTCTTCTGCCCCGAACCAAACGCTGATAAAAAATACTATCTTGCCGTCGGCAGGCTTATTCCTTATAAAAAATTTGACCTTATTATTAAAGCCTTCAATATTTTAAAACTGCCTCTGCTTATAGTCGGCGATGGAAGAGAATACGAAAATCTCATAAAGCTCAATTCCTCAAAAGAAACCGAATTTACGGGATTTATAAACAAACCTGAAGAACTTAGGCTGATATACAATAAAGCAAAAGCTTTTCTTTTTCCTCAAATTGAAGATTTCGGCTTGGTAGCCGCTGAAGCTCTTGCCTGCGGTACGCCGGTTATCGGCTACAATTCCGCCGGCGCAAAAGAAATGGTTAGAAATGGAGAAAACGGCATATTATTTAACAGCCAAACCCCCGAAGATCTCGTAAGCGCAATTAAAGAATTTGAAAATAATTCATTTGATCCGAAAATAGTTTCTAAAACAGCAGAAAAATTTTCTAAAAAAGAATTTATCAGAAAACTAAAAGAAATCTGCGAAAATTAAAAAATTAACATTTTATATTCCTATCCCATTCGCTTCTCATACCCTTGCGCATCTTATCGGCCATCAAAAATTCCTCATATATTCCATCTAAGAGGTCGTAATCTTTTACTTCTTCAAGCGTCACCCAGGCAAAATCGTCTGTCTCCCCTTCTTGAAGCTTGACTTCACCTGATTCATAATCTGCCATACATGAAATTACTAAAGACGGAGCACCATCATCATGTACTGTTGCAAGACTGGTAACATAATCAATATTTTTAATATCAAGCCCAACTTCTTCTTTCACCTCCCTTTTTAAAGTTCTTTCTAAAACGTTATACCAATAAAATTCCGTATCCTTAGGTAAAGCCAAATAGTCATTTGTCTCCATCTTTCCTCCTGGAACTGTCCATTTGCCAGGAAATCGCCTCTTAGTCATTGCTCTGCGAGTAATAAGATATCTGCCCTCTTTTATTACAATTGCCGTAACAGCAACTTCATGAAGATATTGATTTTGCATTTTTATTTTTTTCTTTTTCTAAACTTATATTATCGGCTGATATTAGTGAATATGGATAAGACTATTTGCATCAAAAAAGTAGGCGCATTCGCTAATATCGGTATCGGCGCTACTGAAAAAAGAGGCATATCCCGAGAAATGCTCAATATAGTCGTTTCTGCCAAAGATGACTCATCTTCAAGCACAGAACCGCATACAGGCTTAGCCGCCGGTATAATTGCTGGAGATAAAAATGGCACATTAAATTCAGCAGTTGCATATTCTCCCCCAAACCAATTTGCCACCTTAACCAAATAGCGACCGTCTTTCATTTCAGCTATTCTTATCGAATCGTGAATTTCTTCATTTTTTAACATTATTGGCCGAAAAGAAATTATTTGACCATTATTATTCTGCTCGTGATCGCATTCTACTCGCCAAAGCTCCCATATAACCGCCTTAAGCCCTTCGCCCGCAACACCGTCAATAGTCACGCGCTTTTCATCGCCATTGTAAATAACGCTAGTAATTTCGATACTTTCAGGTTCAGCCGCCAAGCTCGCGGATGTTATTATTGCAAAACAAAAACATAAAACTATGCAATAACAAAGAAACCTTTTTATTTGTACCATTGCCATAAATTATAACATTAAAAACGCCCTGTTTCCGCTATTAATGCCTTCCTAACCAAACACTTCTATAAATCCCTAGATTCGCTTTTTATTCTAAAGAAATGACTTGCAAACCTTTTTCCTTAATATCTTCCTCCGGCCAGGTTTTCTTCTTTATTATTGCCATTTTAAATATTTAGCCTTTTGAATATCTTATTTACTGTATATTTATTAATTTTACTCCTGTATCAGTAAAAATTTTCTATTTTATAGAAAATTGATAGTTCCTTTTTTAACGGCGTTGAATGTTCTACGCTCATAATTTCTTTAAGCGTCATCCATTTGTATTCACTATGCTCTCTATTCAAAATGATATCATCCGACTCAATCGTACAGCGATATGGATAAACTAACCATTTTTTTCCATTCTCTTCATACACATAAGAATTTTTCTTTTCTATATTTTTGAAAATAGAGATATTTATCTCTTCAAAAATTTCTCGATTAAAACATTCGTCAGGCGATTCTGATTCTTTTATCTTACCGGAAATAATATCCCACATCTTTGGATACCATGTCTTATTTTCACTTCTTTTTAAAGCAAGAATTTTCCCCTCCTTATTTGTTACAACAATAGAAACCGTCTTAATCATATATTTCTACTTTCCATGGCAATGTTTAAATTTAACCGGTGTTCCATCTTCTTTTTTTGCTCCGCAAGGACAAGGATCGTTTCTCCCCACTTTTGATAATTCGCTTAAAGTCATATTCAATTCAGCGGCAATTGCTTCCGTACTCTTGCTATTAGCAGCTTCTTCAGTTGAGAGCATATTATTATCCGCGCTCTTTTTCGCCTCCGCCGGTATTCTGGAGAGATTATCGTATAGCCAGTCTTCAAAGTTATGCAATAACTGGCTGTATAATATATGGCTTTCTCTTCTATATTCTACAAGCGGATCATGTTGGCCATAAGCTCTTATTCTCACTGACTCTGAAAGAGATTCTAAATCTTCAAGATGGTTCATCCATAAATTATCAAGCATCCCAAGCATCGGCTTTCTTATCGCTTCAGGATTTTCTATTCTCCTTATTGCCTCTTTTATTTTATCTTTATCCTCTTCGCTGACATCTTTTTTCTCATCTACCGTCTTAACAGCTATATCCCTCAAACCTTCGGCAGGCAAAGTAAGTATGTCCTGCCTCCTCTTATATATAGCCATCCTTTGCTTGTTAAGTATATTATCGTACTCAAGTAAATGCTTTCGAGAATCAAAATTCATTCCCTCTACTTTTTTTTGCGCTGAAACAAGAGCTTTAGTTATAAGTTTTGATTCTATCGGCTGGTCCTCCGGTATATTTAACGTCTGCATCATCGCTCCAATCCTCGCTCCGCCAAATATGCGCATCAGATCATCTTCAAGAGATACAAAAAATCTGGAAGATCCGGGATCGCCCTGCCTGCCGGCACGCCCTCTCAACTGATTATCTATCCTTCTTGCCTCATGCCTCTCTGTTCCTATTACATGCAAGCCTCCAAGATTTTTAACCTCTTCAGCTTTTTCTTTATCATAAGGGCTCCCTCCTAAAATAATATCAACTCCTCTTCCCGCCATATTTGTCGCCAAAGTAACAGATCCGCTCCTTCCCGCTTGGGCTATAATAGAACCCTCCCTTTCGTGGTTTTTAGCATTAAGCACTTCATACCTTACTCCGGCTTTATCAAGATACTTGGAAAGCAATTCATTTTTTTCAATTGAAACCGTTCCAATAAGAACCGGTTGTCCGTCATCAGATCTTTTTTTTGCTTCTTCCGCCACAGCCTTAAATTTTGCGTCTATAGTTTTATATATAAGATCTGATAAATCCTTCCTTATTACTGGCTTATTTGTCGGAATTGTTACCACGTCCAAGCCGTAAACTTTATGGAATTCTTCCGCGGAAGTTTGCGCTGTGCCTGTCATGCCTGCCAGTTTTGAATAAAGCTTAAAATAATTTTGTATGGTTACCTGCGCAAAAGTTCTCGATTCCTCTTGTATTTTTACGCCCTCCTTTGCCTCTATTGCTTGGTGAAGCCCCCCGGAATATCGCCTGCCGTGCATAAGCCTTCCCGTAAATTGGTCGACTATTACAACCTCTCCGTCGCGGACAACGTAATTCCTGTCTTTTATAAATAAAGTTTTTGCCTTAAGGCATTCCTCCAGATAATGGGCAAGCCTTATATTTTCTAAACTGAATAAGTCGCTTATCCCCGTATATTTCTCGACTTTGTCTATGCCCGGTTCCGTTATCTCTACTGATTTTAATTTTTCATCTACAACATAATCTTCGCCTTCGCTTAGCTTTAACACAGCTTTGGACATTATCTTGTAATACTCGCTCGAAGCCATATCGGGAGAAGATATGATAAGAGGAGTTCTGGCTTCATCAATAAGAACAGAATCGACTTCATCTATGACCGCAAAATTATATCCTCTCTGCACTTGAAGCTCTTTGTGCTGAGCAAGATTATCCCTAAGATAATCAAACCCGAATTCATGATTAGTTCCATAAGTTATATCTGCTTCATAAGCTTGCTTTCTAGGTACCGGACGCAAAAATCTTTTCTCAACCAAAAAAGAACCTGATTCGTCCCTTTTTTTATCTGCTTTTTCTTCCAGCTTATCGTTATCGCTAAAATCAGGATCATAAATAAAAGCGCCTTCATGAGTAAGGCACGCTGTTTTAAGTCCTAAAAAATAATATATTTGCCCCATCCAAACAGCGTCTCTGCTCGCAAGATAATCATTAACCGTTATAACATGCACTCCTTTTTGGGTAAGAGCATTAAGATAAACCGGAGCGGTTACAGCAAGAGTTTTTCCTTCTCCCGTCATCATTTCCGCAATCTTGCCCTTATGTATGCTAATACCGCCCAATATTTGGGTATCAAAATGCCTCTGGTTTAAAGTTCTCTTAGCAGATTCTCTCACTAAAGCAAAAGCTTCCGGTAAAATTTCATCAAGAGAGGCCCCCGAAAAAACCTTATCTTTAAGAGCAAGGCTTCTTTCTTTTATTTCATCGTCATTCAATCCCTCAAAACCACTCTCTAAAGAGTTAATTTGCTCTAATAAAATATCGTCTTTCTTTCCTTTTGAACGCGTAAAAAGCTTTATCGGCATCGTAGCCTATTATATAGGCTTGAAATACAAACCGCAAAATAAAAACCTAGCCTTTAAACTGACAATTTTTATTAAATTTTAAGATAATTAGCCTTAAATCTTAAAATTTAGATATTTAATTTTCTATCTCTCTTTCTCCTTATATTCCTTTACCTCTTGCGCCATCACCTCTTTAACCTCATCTATTGCCGTATGCAAGTCCTCTGCCACCTTTCTTACTCTGATAAAATTACCGGGAACCTTAAGGTTTGCCTCGGCATAGTAAATATTACCCTTATTATGGTGATTTGTAGTTTTGCCTGCGTCAAAATCCATTTCTACTCCGCCTTCCGCTAGCCATTCCTCGGTAAACCTATCTAAATAATTCATTTTTTCCTCTATATAGCTTTTTATCGACGGAGTTATATCAAAATTCTTAGTGCTTATATTTATCTTCATAACTTAATTATAACTTTTTCAACCATTATTTTTAAATCAAGTTCTATACATAAAAAAGACCACTCTGCATAATGCAGAATGGTCTTTTTTCTAGAAAAACTACTTTCTCTTTTTTGCGGTCTTTCTCTTTGTGGTCTTCTTTGCAGTAGTTTTTTTCTTCGCCGGCTTTCTTGTAGCCTTTTTTGCCGTCGACTTCTTTGCAGTGCTCTTCTTCTTTGTAGTTTTCTTCTTAGCTGAAGCCTTCTTCATTGTTTTCTTAGCAGGCTTCCTTTTCGTTGCTGTCTTTTTCTTTGCAGGCATTTTTTTAAATTTTTTTATTAAAGTTAATGAAAAAATTCGACCAAGGATTTTCATCAACCTCTGACTTAATTTTAGAATAAAAAAAAATTTAAAAGTATGTGGATAAGTAATTTTTTTGAAAACAAAAATTTATTTATTTTTTTAAAAAAATTTTTGATTATTAATTCGCATTCTATTTTTTAAATCTTTAATTTTTTTCTTAACATATTTGCTTTTATTATATATTCGATAATATCCAATATTTTATTTTCAATCCTTTGTCCTAAAACATATCTTTGATTTTTTGGAAATTTAGCAAGAATCGGATGGATATATAAAAGTAAATCGTATGTCTTTTGATAAATTATTAAATCTTGGATCATAAAAATATCTCAAATGTCAAAATTCAAAACCAAAACTATTAAACCTCTTATCTTTTATTTTTTAATGTAATCACGCTCGCTCCAAGCATTCTTGAAATTTCTTCAAGTTCTAACAGTAAATCACTGATATCTAATTCAGTTGCATCTCTTAAAAGACCTAGCCAGTATTTGCTTTCATTGGCTGACTTTAAAGATATTTCATAAAACTTGATAAAATCTCTTTTTGACAAAGAAGACTTTGCTTCAATAATGTTAGCGCCAATGGAAGTTGCAGACCTTAATAATTGGTCGCTGATTATCCAATAAACGCGCTTGTTTGGAAGATTATCTAAAAATTTTATTATTTTAATTGAAAAATTGTAACAGCGAAAATTAATGTCAGATTTAGGGTTAGTGAGCTGTGATTTTGACATTTGAGTTTTGAATTTTGACATCCCAATGTCCTGCCCAATCCTGTTATTCTCTCAAGCTTGCGAGATAGAAAGATTAAAGATATCTACGGAGCTACCGGGCACATCGGAAACCGACATTG
>JALOAR010000026.1 GCA_023228665.1 Candidatus Colwelliibacteriota bacterium
GGTATTGAATAACCACTTTGGATACCAACAGTGTCTTTACTGTAAAAATTATTATTAGAGTACTCGGCAAGAGATTGGAATAATTCATTAAGATGGTTATACCTAACCAACTCTTCGCTGCCTAGCCTTTCTTTAAGACTGCCGTCTGGATTAAAAAGGCTATACTGCAAAGCATAGTTTTCATAAGGGCTATCTCCAGGGTGGGGATCGTTCCTAGTGTGGTCAGGGACAGAGGCGTCTTGGATAAGGTGAAGAATATGCCCGAGAGCAAACATAGCTTTTTCTTTTTCCCCTGAAATATACAATTTAAGCGCGCGGTCCCAAGTAAAGTTAACCTCTTTATCCAAGGGACTAATACTGCTTATTTCTTCAGCTGTGAGCATTGACGCTACAGTAGCCGGCTTTATTTTAGAGGCAACCTTGTAAAGAAAACTTGATTGGAGCTTGCTGCTAAGCGCCCAATCTTTTGACATAGGCTGATCCCCTAAAGCCTGCAATATAGCAAAGGACGGGTCTATGGCAGAGTCATAACTTATTCCTCGATTATAAACGGGGTCAAAAAAGTGATTTAACCACCTAGGGACATCGTCTTCTCTGCGCGAACCATCGATGAGATATTTATTTAGATTGCTAGATATCTCTTCTGAATAGCGGGAGTTGAAAAAATTTATTGCCTCTTGCGTCAGAAAGGCGTGGGTTTCGTAGTTATAAGCAAGAGAATTAGTTGTTGATAATAATAAAAAAGAAACTGTTAAAACAGCCTTTAGAAGGCTTTTGAGATTTATTTTCATTTTTAATTTAAGGTGCAGGCCTGATTAATTCAGGTAATTTATATTCTTTCTATTTTCCAGAGATTTGAGTATGGATTTTGTTTAAGACCAATATCGTAAACAATTTCTCCTTTTTCATTTTTTATTTCAAATCCAAAATAAGACTCCCATCCACCTGCAGGTGAAGCAGTCTTTATTTTAGATATAATTTCTTCTATTTTTTCTTCCTCTTTAGCTTTTTCTAAAGCAACCAGCCATTTCGGGTCGGTTTTTCCCTCGACAGTCAAAGAAAAATATTTACTGGCAAGCTCAAGATCGCCTTTTTCAAGAGCGGACACAAACATATCTAATGTTTCTTGCGGAGTCGTTCCACCGTATATATCTTCTCTTTGCTTTTGCTCCCCTTCTTCAAGTGCTTGGAAAAACTCATCATACATTTTTTGCTGCTTTCTCCTCTCAATAGCTTCGGCGTTTAGGAAATTGTCCCAAACAAGATAAGTGGTAATAACAACAATTACGATAGTTGCGAGAATAAGCGTGAATTTCAACCGGTTACCCTTTCCATTATTTTTCATCCGTTCGGAAAATTTCTGCCCTTTGTTTTTGATTGAACGAATAGTCGGGTTTTCCATTTTTGAGTTGATAATAATTAAAAATTGAAAAAGGAGAGAGTCCTCACAATCTCTCCCCTCCTTCGCTAGTTGTAATTATATCAATAACCGATATCTTACAAAGACCTTTATTGTGGATAACTTTTACCGGCTTATCTTTATGATTCGAACTTAATCGGCTTTATAGTTCCAAGCTTGTCGATAGAAAATATTTCAACAAATTTAAGAATTCTTAGATCCTTTAAGTCTTTAAGAAAACTTTTTGGTATTGCCTTGTTGCCCGCCCAAACACTTTGCTGCAGCTGCTTAAACCCGAGATTTGTGATTGCCGATCGAAGCCATGCCCTTTTTCTCCTTTCTTTTTCAGGAATATCAAAAATTATAATTTTGGAAGATTTATCCGAGTTTGGAGCTTCTTTTTTGTATTTTTTAAAATCTGGAAGAGCGCTTTTCTTAGCCTTTTCTAATATATTTTTTCCTTCAGTGGTTAAAATTATTTTTAACCCTTTTTGATTGTTCTTATATTCTATTAAGCCATCTTTTTTAAGCTTATAAATAACATTCTTAATATTTTTTTCTTCAAATTTTTCCGTTTTAGACGGTAAATTCCCAAACATCAAATCTATAACATCTTCTGATTTATTACTTATATTACTTTGACTACTGCCATAAGGAGATAAAGCGATTGCAATTAAGTCGCTGACTAGAAATCCTCCTATTTCCAATGTAAATAAAATTGCTCTTTTGATAGATTTTCTCATAAGGGCTTTATTCTGCCTGTAGAAACGGCCGTTTCTACAGGCAGAAGTTAGATCTATTATTTTATAAACAAAAACTTGTTTCTTTATAGATAAATAAAACAGTACTGAATGTACTGTTTTATTATACTAATCGGCTATTTGTTTTTGTTAAGTATTTTTTATTTAGCTATTTTATATTATTACTTCCCTTTTTCGCGGAGATACGAATAAATATTTAATACTGCGCGGACTGCGTCGCCGGCAGCAATATTGTTCTGTTTATACAAAACATCTGACACGTCGCCCGCCGCCCATATTCCGGGGACCGATGACATTCCGGTTTTGCACTCTATTTTTACGCTCCCTCTTTCATCCAAATCAACAATATCCTTAACTATATCGGAATTAGGCATAGTGCCTATTTCGACAAAAACCCCTTCAACCGGCAATTCTTTTTCCTCGCTTGTTTCAAGCTCTTTATATTTTATTCCCGATACAAGAATATCTCCCATTATTTCCGTAGTATCGGCGTTATATATAACATCTACTTTTTCGGATTTTTTAATCTCTTCAAAAGTTACCGGGTCGCCCTTAACCTGTCCGGAACGGACAATGAGGGTAATTTTCGAAGCGTAAGGGATAAGGTCTATCACTGCCTCAAGGCCGGCATTGCCTCCGCCTATAACCGCCACTTCTTTTCCTTTAAAAAGAGGAGCATCGCAGGTAGAGCAATATACTACTCCTTTGCCTTCAAACTTTTCTTCGCCAGGAACATTAAGCTTGCGATGCCTGCCTCCGGTACAAAGAAGAATTGTTTTGGCGCCAAATTCTTTATCGGAATTAGTTTGAACATAGAAAGCCCCTTCTTTTTTAGCTATTCCCGTTGCCTTTTCCTCTAATATTTCTATATCTTCCTGGGCGCGAAGGTGCTCTTCAAGCTTCTTGGCAAGGTCCCAGCCAGAAATTGATTTTGTACCAATCCAATTTTCAATACTATCCGAAACAAGCGATTGCCCGCCGAAAGAATCAGTAATAACAAGAGTTTTCATTTTTTTGCGGGCAGCATATACTCCGCCGGCAACGCCGGCCGGCCCTCCGCCGATAATAATAAGGTCGTACATATGAGGTTAATTATATCTTTATTTTATAGATACCAAAAATCCGCCGAAGAGGCGGATTTTATTTACTATCTAACTTGTTTCTTTGCCTGCTTTGGCGAGAATCTCTTCTATTTGCTCCTTATTAAAGCCAACAACGATTTCGTCTCCTATTTCAATAACAGGAACACCCATCTGGTTGGTGCGAGCGACCATATCTTTGGCAGCCTGCTCGTCAACGGAAACATCAACTTCTTCATACGAAAAACCGTTCTTATCAAAGAAGTCTTTTGCCATTTTGCAGTATCCGCAGAACGGAGTTGAATATATTTTTATCTTTACCATTTTTACATTTTAACACTTTTTCCGCCCATAAGGCCCCGAAGAGCAACGATTACTAGCAAAGTGCCAACAACGACATTGCTATAGAAAAGGACGGTACCGACCGATCCGAGAATAATGGGCGATAAAATAACCCACACCCCGAAGAATAATATTATCCAATTAAACATATTTATCGCCTTTTAGGGCTGTTTTGATTATACCAGAACAAACAAAACCCGCCATCTTAATAGATGGAGGGTTTTGTTTGACAGGCAGAGGAACCAATAGTTTGGTTCGCTACTCTATATTTAGGCTATAACATACCCGCTATGTTAGTTAACCTACATTTCTACACCTGAAGTAATGCCCGGTTTTTTACGTAAAGCCATATATATGGCTTCAAAAATAGGTTCACCGAAAGCGAGAAGAGAAAGTATATAAACTAGCATACCGATAGCGATAACGATAAGAACGTGAACCGAGAGAGATAATAAATACAAAACTATTCCTGCCATAAGGAAGGTAGCAACACATATTCGGCCCACCTTAGGAAAAATACTAAACGGCAATATCTTGCCAAGCTTTAGCGCGCCATAAATAAAGAGAGCCTGCTGGACAACGAGAGTGGCGATAGCGCACCCAGCAATGCCAAAACGAGGAATAAGAATAAGATCCAGAATTACATTTAAAACAATCCCCACAAAGAGATAACCGTAAAAAGATTTTTGACTGTTTTGGGCAAAGAGGGCATTTGTAAAGAATATCGATGGAAACACAAAAAGAAAAGTGAGCGAAAGAAAAGCAAAACTCTCAAAAGCAGGAATAAATTCCGAACCGTAAAGGAGTTGTACGAGAGGCTTTGCCGTAAGCGCTCCGCCGACAGCCAAGGGAGCGGCGAAAAAATAAACGCTTTTCAACCCTTGTTCCAGGGTTCTGCGAAATTTACTTTTTTCCCAAGCTTCGCGAGAAAGCGTTGGAAAGAACGAAGCGGCAAGAAGACTTGGAATCAAATATAAGAGCTGGACCGGTTTTTGCGCCGAGGTGTACAAGCCGACATCAGAAGCAGAACCGACAGATCCTAAGACAATGACATCCGTATTAACCACAATAACGCCCATTAGGCTGATTAAGCCGAATGGCCAAGCAGAAAAGATAATTTCTTTTATAAGCTTTTTGCTAAAACCTTTTATAATCCCCCTAAAATAGCTCCTAAGCGGTAAAAATACCGCTAGAAGGCCGATAAAAGTACCAATAGCGTAACCTATCGCCAGAGAAGTGCTGTTTGGATTAATAGCAAGGAACAGCAATCCAAAACCGACAATGCCGATATTAGTAATAACTTGCCCTTTTGCCTCTATATCCATCCTTTCAAAGGATCGCGCTAAAGCAGAAACAAAATCCCTTAAGGAATCAAGAGTGAATATGATAATTATAAGAGGAATAAGGTAAATAGCTTCGGGGATACGGACAATAAAGTCTTTTGCCAAGAAAGCAAAAAGACCAAGAGCTGACAGCAATGCCAGCTTAATAACTAGGCCGGTAGAAAGATATTTAGAGCGGAGATCGGCGTTTCTACTCCCTTCTCTTACAAGCAGAGCGTTAATGCCTATATCAGAAAAAACAGTAAAAGCGGCAGCGAGGGAAAGAGCATAAGAGAAAACACCCCAATCAGAGGTGCCGAGGGTGCGGGCGGCAAAGATAATAAGAACCGCACGGAGGGCGCGCCCTATTGCTTGTCCGGAAAAGAGCCAGCCGGCGTTTTTGATTATCTTGGAATTCACTACTGTTAATTATAAGCGAAAGAGAGTGCTCGGGAAATGCCGGCTCTAAAACATAATACTAAATACTAATGAAAGATATTTTTAAGTAAAAAACAGATGAGGATCTCTGAAGCTGTTGATAGACACCAAAACCCGCCTTTTCGGCGGGTTTTGGGGCTTTATATAGATAGTCGACAGCTTGCTAAAAATTATAAATGGTTTATAATTTTTTCATAAAGAGTCGGTATATGAGCGGATAGCCATGACCGGCTTTTTTATTATTTAAACAAGAATTTCAAAGATACTAGGGTTATTACTATTGGACAATTTCTGATCAATCAACTTTTTAAATCTTAATTCTGTTTTACTCAGTTTTTTTATATTCACATTTCTTATCTTTAAGTTATAAAAAATTCTTCCCATTATGGCGAGGTTGTCTGCTGTTTGAATACTACTATCAAAGTTAAGCTTATTAACTAAGCTAATTGAAGTCATTTTATTCCTATAGTCAAAACCTGATAGCCCTTCTGAAGGAAGACCAATTGATTGAAGTCTATTGTGGGTTTCTAATAAATATCTGTCTTGGTAAGGATCTGATTCTGCAATAATCTTTCCTTTTCCATTTACTAAATAACTTTTTGTAAAATTTTCTATAACTTTAGCGTAAGATTTTTTTAAAATAGCTATATCATTCCATCCTATTTTTCTAGCTTTATTTTTGTCAGTTATAGTCATAATTATGGATATTTCCGATATAGAAATTATTTTTATAAACTCGTTCCAAAATTTTTCTTCAATATCCGGATCTAATAAAATAGAAAACTTACCTTTCTTTCTCAGTATATCTCGACAATGAAATACAATATCGGGATTTTTAAAGAACTTTTTCTTGATATT
>JALOAR010000003.1 GCA_023228665.1 Candidatus Colwelliibacteriota bacterium
ATGGATATTGTCCGCCGCAAAAGGGCTCGGGCTTATTGCTTTTGGCTGGATATTGCTTAATATCGTTAATCCGAATATTACGAAAATAAAAGAGATAGAAGTTGAAGAACTGGAAGAAATATCCAATCCAAATATCGAAACAAAAGATGTAGATAATGCTTCTACTTCGAACGATATAGGAGTTCCCTCTAGCGCAACAGGCGAAGGGGGCGGTTTTTCCGGAGGTGGTGGCGAAGGTGGTGGCGGAAGCAGTGGTGGAGCTTTCTAATAAAATTTACCAGTTTAAGTTTAAAACAGTCCGCAAAAAGCGGGCTGTTTTAAACTGTTTTTATTATATATTTTTTATAACTACCCTTCTCGATGTTCCTTCTCCTATGCTTTCTGTTTTAAGATCCGGCCTTACAGATAATTCCTCATGGACAAGATGTCTTTCAAAAGCATTCATTGGAGGTAACACCACGTCAGATTTTGTTATGGAAGCTTTTTTTGCTCCCGCTTTTGCCAGCTCTATAACAAGCTTTTCCCTTTCCCTATGGTGGTTGTTGATATCAACCCTGATAGGCCCTTCGTCATATTTCTTAGCTATTAATTTTAAAAGCCTGTTAAAAGAATTTATGACTGAAGTCATATTTTTAGAATTAACAGTCTCATCGTCTATATATAGCGAAACTCTCTTTTTCTCCTCATCTATCTCTATTTTTGATTCCTTAAAATTAAAGAAAGATAGTAGTTTATCTGTTGTTTCCTTTAAGTTCTGCATCTTTAATGGTTTTATTGCAAACAAATTGCTGTCCTAAAGAGAATAGCGTACTAGTCAGCCAATATAGCGCTACCGCGGAAGGAAGACTCCATAATATAAATACTGTAAAAACAGCTATAAAACCTCCCATTATATTGCCGGATGGCATAGGCGATTTTTGCCCTTCTGCAGGCTTGTTTATCGTTGAGCTTATCTTCATCTGAAAGAACTGCACAATAGCCGTCAATATAATAAGAGGAACATTTCTTTCATTTAAATTAAGTATTCCTAAGAATATAGGATTAAATGCTTCTGGAGCGCTTATAAAAGAATAAAGCAAGTTTGATACGCTTCCATTTAAAGTATTCGTAAAAGCTCTAAACAAAGCCCATAAAATCGGTAACTGGATAAGCAATACTAAAAAACTATGAAAAGGCTTTATTTTATGCTCTCTATATAGTTCTAGGAGTAATTTTGTCTGCTTTTCCTTATCGTCCTTATATTCATCCTGAATTTTCTTCATTTCAGGCCTTAATTTCTGCATTAAAGTCTGCTGATGAAGCATCTTATGGTACATAGGGTATAAAGCAAGCCTGACCATAACGGTAAGCATTATAATGGCAACGCCAAAGTCGCCTAAAGCCACCGAGTTATAAAGCAGTACAAGAATATTTATTATTGGCTGATATAAGAATGTATTAAATAGATATGACATTTTTAAGTTCTTTTATGAAAGCTTCTTTATTATCCTTTATATCGGAAGCAGTAGTCAAAATTATAATCAAAAAATCTAATGAAGGTTCCATATTATCTAAGAAATCCTTGTTTTCCTTAAAAAAATTCATAACTAACCTCTTGATCATATTTCGGCCCACCGCTGTTTTGGAATTTTTTTTAGATACAATCACTCCTACTCGAGAATTAGACAAGCTATTTTTTTTCGATTTTACTGAAAAAAAACCGCCTTTATAATAGGGTTTAAAGTCCTTAGAAGCCAGGGCAATATTTAATTTATACCTGGCATTTATCATACTTTAAATTAAACAGAAAGCTTTTTTCTGCCTTTAGCTCTTCTTCTGGCTATTACTCTCCTTCCCCCTTTAGTAGAACACCTTTTGAGAAATCCGTGCGTTCTCGCCCTCTTCTTCTTTTTAGGGTTATAAGTAGGTTTCATAGGGCTAAAAATAATGAATTTTCCTTATTAAGTCAATGTTTTCGGCTAACTGGCTAAAATATCAATCCTGATTTGCCTGCCATCTTATCTTATCGCTCCTTTTCGCCTAAAACTCGTATATTGTGATTATCAAGCCTAATAATTACAGTTTATTATCTCGTAGAAGCTTATTAAGGCGAATAAATTCTAACATTTTAATCTTAATTCACACTTATACCCACCTTATCCACAATACTAAATATATTGTAAATAAAGTATTTTTTCTTAAAGCGTTTTTTATTAAAATTTCAACCCCCGTTTTTTCTAACCTTCTTATAAAAGTTTCTATAAAAAAGATTAAAGAAAAATTTAATTTCTATTTTTTATTTTTTTTCAATAGCTTTAATTCTATTTTTGACGCCTTCTTGCCACTCCAATAAAATATAGAGTATGACTATCGACGAGCTTTGGATTAGATCATTAGGCGAGCTGGAATTACAGATATCAAGACCTAATTTTCTTACTTGGCTAAAAAACAGCCGGCTCGTCGACAACAAAGAAGGAGATGCTATTGTTGCTTTGCCTAACCATTTTGCAAAAGAATGGGTTGAAGCTAAATATGGAAAAATGATACTCGGAATTCTCCGCACGGAAGATAGCTCTATTAAAAAAATATCTTATATAGTTGACGGAAACATAACTAAGAAAAAAGAGCCTTTAAAACAAGATAAGGAAGAAAAACAGCTTGTTTTTAATGAGTTTAAAACAGATCCTGAATCTGGACTTAATCCTAAATATAATCTAAAAACTTTTGTTGTTGGATCATCTAATGAGCTTGCTTATGCTGCCGCAACGGCAACAATCGATGAAATTGGCAGTAAATACAATCCTTTATTCATATATGGAGGTACCGGCCTTGGAAAAACGCATTTAATACAAGCTATCGGGAACGAAATACATAAAAAACATAAAGGAAAGCATAAGGTAAAATATGTATCTTCTGAAAAATTCACTAATGATGTTATTTGGGCTATTAGAAATAAGCGCGTGGAAGATATTAAAAACACATACCGCAATGCTGATATTCTTATAATCGATGATATTCAATTCATAGGAGGAAAGGAAAAAACAGAAGAAGAATTTTTCCATACCTTTAATGCTCTCCATGAAAATAATAAGCAAATAATAATTTCATCCGACAGGCCTCCTAGATCTATACCTATACTGGAAGAAAGGCTTAAATCGCGTTTTGAAGGAGGTATGATAGTCGATATCAGCTTCCCTGATTTTGAAACTAGAGCAGCTATTATTAAAATAAAACTCCAAGAAAGAAAAGAATCTCTTGAAGATGAGATAATTAATCTTATAGCTAATAAAGTTCAACGAAATATAAGAGAATTAGAAGGAATAATAAATAAAATAGTATTTCATAGTAAGCATAATTCTTCATTTGATATTTCTCATGCAGAAAAAATAATGAACGAAGTTATAGAACAGTCTTCTGTTAATATTACTCCTTCTCAAATAATCAAAGCTGTAGCTGAATTTTATGAGATATCAACCACCGAGCTTATTGGACGCGGACGCAAAAAAGAAATAGTAGAACCAAGACAGGTGGCCATGTATTTATTGCGTGATATGTTAAATATGTCATATCCGTTTATTGCGGAAAAATTAGGTAAAAGAGACCATACGACTGCTATTTATGCTTTTGATAAAATAAGCAATAACTTAAATAAAGATCCGTCTTTTAATCAAAAAATGACTATGGTAAAAGAGTTGATAAATAAGTCTTAAATCCCTATATGTAATATGGGGATTTTTTGTGGATTAAATAGGTATAAAAAATGTATAAAAAATTATTTAAATATTTTTTGTGGATAATATATGATTTTTCCACAAAAAATATCTCAAGTTATTCCACCTCTTAATATCCATTTAAAAGACCTATATAATACAAAAATAAAGTTATTCACCTTTCCACACCCCCTTCTACTACTACAATAAATATTTTCTTAATTAATAAAAATACTAATAGTAAAAAATGAAAATAACCGTATTAAAAAATAATCTGAAAAATTCACTAGATGCAGTATCTCGAATTGTTGGAGAAAATAATAACCTGCCTATTCTTAAAAATGTCCTCATTAAATCCGAAAGCGGAAAAATAAATATCAGTTCTACTGATCTTGAGACGGCCATAATTAAGAAAGTGGCCGGCAAATCAGTTGAAGATGGACAAATAACCGTTCCTTTTTCTATTTTTAATAATGTCATTAATAATATTCAAAGCGAGAGAATTGATTTAGAGGCTAAAAAAAATAATATCCTTATTAAGACAGATAGTTACGAAGCTAAGATTCAAGGGATGGATTCAGAAGATTTTCCGATTATTCCTAAAATTGAAGAAAAAAACGAATTTTTTGAAATAAAAGGAGAAAATTTAAAAGATGGAATAGTTTCTGTTATGAGTGCGGCTCAAATATCAGAATTAAGGCCTGAAATAAGCGGTGTTTTAATCGATATTGATGGCGAAAATATTAAATTTGTCGCTACTGATAGTTTTCGTCTTGCTGAAAAGACTTTATATGGCTCTGAATTTACTAATAATTTTGAGAGAGGTTTTAAAATAATAATTCCTCTCCGTCCAGCTCAAGAATTAGTCAGAGTTATTGATGATAAAGAAAATGTTCGTATATATTCGGACGGCAGCCAATTTATGGCGGAAACGGATGATACTATTCTTGTAACAAGGCTTATTGATGGGAATTTTCCTGATTATACTCAAATAATCCCCAAAAATATCAGTACGGATATAGAAGTAAGCAGATCTGAATTAATGGGGGCGCTTAAACTTGTTAGTTCTTTTAGCTCTAAAAATAATGAAGTTATATTTAAAATAATTCCCGACAAAAAAATGATTGAAGTGTATTCTGCTGATAGCTCTCTCGGTGAAAATAAATACCTTATTCCGGCTAAAATATCAGGAGAAGGAGTTAATGTTTCTTTTAACTGGAGATTTGTGTCTGATGGGCTTAAAAATATAGATTCCGAGACAGTTAATATTGGGTTACAAGGAGATGTTAAGCCATCAGTTATTAAATGGCCTCAAGATAATTCATATATCTATATAGTTATGCCTATAAAGGATTAGGGTTTAAAGCTTTAAAAAACCCCTTAAAGGGGTTTTTTAATTTAAACTTGGTAAGTTCTTCTTATAACTAACTTCAGTCCTTTTAAATCAATTCTAGGGGTTTTACATCCTAGGTATGATTTTTATTTATATACAATTATTTCTTTTTGGTTATAAATATTCATTGAATCAAGCGCTAATATGGTTATTTTATTTTGGCTTTTAAATACTTCAGAAGGAATAGATTTTTCGTAATTAAATTCTATTCCTAAATTTTCAGTAATAGTTTCTAATAATTGCTCATTTATATAAATCTCTATTTTTTGTAAGCCTATATTTGATAATACTTTAAATTGCAATATTGGATTATTACTTACAAAATCGCCGTTATTTAAGTCGATTATTTCTATATTAGGACCAGTGTCTGATGTTTGCTCATCTTCTTTATTGTATGAATAAGCAGGATCGGATATATCTGGTAATACATTATTCTTAAGCCAATTTTGAACGCCTTCCTCCCAATTTGAATATTGCGGATCAGATAATCTATTTAGATAAAAAAGTATATTATGAATATTATTTTTATCTAATTCCCCTCTTAATATAGGGATATCTGTTCCTATAGGTTCCGGTTTTAAGAATGTTTCATTTGGTCTTTTTACTACAGCTTGGGAAATAAAATCATGCCACATAGGTACGGCAGCAAGTATGCTTGATCCCCTCTGTTGAAGGGGGTAGCGATTATTATTGCCCGCCCAAACGCCAACAACTAAATTCGGCGTATAACCGAATGTCCATGCATCTATATAATTATTAGTTGTTCCGGTTTTCATAGCTATTTGATAGCCGGGTACGCTTGTAAGGCTAAGGCTGGATTGGAATAAGGGAGCTCTTAAATTTTTATCGGATAAAATATCGCTTATAAGGCGGGTATAATTAGCTTCCACTACTCTTTCGGATTTATCCTTATATTCTTCCAATATTTTTCCTTCTTTATCTTCAATTTTAAGGATAAAAGTATAAGGATTTCTTAATCCGTCGTTTGCAAGGACTGAATATGCTTCAGCCATCTCTATTGGTTTTACTTCTCCTCCTCCAAGAACAAGAGAAAGGCCTACTCTGCCTCTGTCTTCAAAAGTTGTTATCCCCATTTTTTCCGCCAAATCAATTGTATTTTGTAATCCGGCAAGATAAAGAGTTTTGACTGCGGTAACGTTTATAGATTCAGCTAAACTCTCTTTTAAAGTGGTTGGTCCTCGAAAAATATGATCGAAATTTTGAGGATGATAGCATTGCGCTAAATCATTTTCATAATTCGGTATTGCAGGGCAATTAGGGTTATTAGACGCAAATTCTGTCGGAACGTCAAAAAGGATAGTATCAGGAGTCAGTCCTTTGATAAATGAAGCTAAATAAGCAAAGGGCTTAAATGACGATCCTGGTTGTCTTAATCCTTGGGTTATTACATTAAAATTTCCCTCAAACCTGCAAGTAGATCCTTCTAAACACCCTTCCGGTTCCGGGTCTTTAAAATAATCTTTAGAACCGGCAAGAGCCAGCACTTGTCCGGTTTTAGGATCCATTGAGATTAAAGCGGCATTATGTCCGGAATAAAGATCGGTATTTCTAAGAGCTCCGTCTTCAACAGTCTTATTAGCTATTTCTTGTAATTCTGTATCGAGCGTTGTTATAACTTTCAAGCCTGCTCTAGAAACAAAATTTTCCCCATACTTATTATTAAGATATTCTTGAATTTCTATTATAAAATGAGGCGCTAAGGCAAAAGAAGCCTCTTTTGGCCGAGGCATTACTTCAGGTTTATTTTTTACGGCATATTCATATTGCTGGTCGTCTATAACTCCCGTAGTTTTCATTTGGCTAAGAACGAATAATCGCCTTTCTTCAAGTTCTATTGTATGAGAACCCCATGGCGAATAATAGCTTGAAGCCTGCGGTATTGCCGCAAGCATCGCCGCTTCAGATAAATTAATTTCTTTAGCCGGCTTATCAAAATATATCCGGGAAGCAGCTTCTATTCCGTAAGCGTTCTGGCCGTAAGGCACTTGGTTAAGATAAAGGTTTAGTATTTCGTCTTTCGTATATACCTGTTCAAGTCTGAAAGCGAGAATAATTTCTTTAAGTTTTCTTATTATTGATTTTTCAGTTGTTAAAAACGAATTTTTTGCGACTTGCTGGGTTATAGTTGATCCCCCTTGGGCGCGATAACCTTTTTTAATATCAACTATAAAAGCTCTTATAATTCCTCTTATGTCTATGGCGGGGTGGCTGTAAAAACCGCTATCCTCAACAGCTACAGTAGCTTGTCTTATTATGTCGGGGATATCTTCGGCAGAAAGATAGGTTCTTTTTTCTTCGCCGTGTATTTCATACAATAGTTTTTCTCCGGTCCGATCGTATATTTTCGTTGATTCTACAAGCTCTTGATTGGTTATCTCAAAAGCTGTGGGGAGGTTTCTGCTTAAATAAAAGAAGCCTAAAAAGCCTACTACGGCAGAAGTTATTATTAATCCTCCAAGCCATATAGCTATTTTTTTAAATGGTATTTTTTTCACTTATATTATTATACATCGCCCCCGCAAAGCGGGGGCAACATCAACTTAAAATTAGATTTGGGATTATGGATTACATATCCTCTTCCTCATCATTTAAATCATCATTATCCGTATCTTCAGAGTCTTCTTCGATATCATCGAAGTCTTCCTCCTCTTCTTCTACGGACGAAAGGCCATCGAGTTCTTTGTAATCCTCGTCGGCGGAATCCCAATTGTCTTGATCCATTGTTGATTGTTGCAAGTTTTCGACCTTTTTCTTCCGGGAAAGTATACAATAAAAAAAATCACGGTCAAGGGGGTTTGCTTAATCTTTTATAAGGCCGGCCGTTATTGCTATTGCAAGCGCGTCAGACGTGTCGTCAATCGGTTTAAAATCCTTTAATCCGAGCAGTATGGAAACCATTTTTAATATAGCTTTCTTGTCAGCGGAACCATACCCTGTAACAGCTTGTTTTATGGTGTTTGGGGAAAATTCCCTTATTTTTAAAGACTGTTGTGCTCCGGCCAGTAATATTACTCCCCTAGCTTCCGAAACAGTCATCGCTGTTGTCTGATTTTTAGAAAAAAATAGCTTTTCTACTGCCATCTCATCCGGTTTTATTTTTTTAATTAATTCTGAAATCTGTTTATATATGACTGGTAGCTGATCAGTAGAATAGCCTTTTTTCTTTTTTTCTATCAATCCTTTTTTTAATAAAATAAATTTATTTCCATTCATTTGGACAGCTCCATATCCTATCCTATGCGTTCCCGGATCTATTCCTAGATATACTTTCCCTTCTTTATTTTTTGGCATTTAATATTTGAATTTTGAAATTATGCTTCCGCATTTGTATAAACATCCATTACGTCCGGATGGTCATCCAAGGCTTCCAATAAGGATTCTATCTTTTTAGAGTCATCTTCGGAAACAGGCTGTTCAAATTGAGGCTTCCAATTGCCTTCTTCATCGGCGTTAAATATCCACTGTACAGATCCTTGTTCGGCAAATTTTGCCGATTTATCTGATAATAATTTTTTGAGTTCGGCTACAGTTCTATTTCGATTATCTGTCGCCGCCTTGATTATAAAAGCGGTTCCGGATGGTCCATAAGCCTCTATTAACAAATCTTCTGTCGGATTATCTTTAGCTTTGCTTATTGCTCTCTCTATGTTTTCCTGCGGAACATTAAACTCTTTAGCTTTATTTATTGCTGATCTAAGCTGCGGATTAAAATCCGGATTTGGATCGGTTCTTGCGGCGACCTGGACCGCTGCAAGCAGTTTTGTAAACTGCTTAGCCCTCTTTTGATCGGTTATGGCTTTTTTGTGTTTTATCTGGGACCATTTACTGTGACCTGACATTTGCCTATATTATATATAAGTTCCAATGGTATCCAATAGCAGAAAAGATAGGACAGGAGAAGTTGAAGTTAGTATAGCTTCTATATCCTCTCCTCAAGAATTAAGTGAAGAGTTATCTGAACTCTCTTTTTCTAAGGCATCAACAACCGCTTTTCTTGAAAAAATATTAAGCGGAGCTCTGTCTCTTAAAGCCTCTGATATTCATTTTGAACCTGGAAAAGAAAAAGTTGCTGTAAGGATCAGGGTAGACGGAGTTCTTAGAGAAGGAGGCTCGCTTACTACTGAAGAATATAGGTTTATTATTAGCCGAATAAAATTAATAGGCGGAATTAAGCTGAATATCAGGGAAACGGCCCAAGATGGGCGTTTTACAATAATTTCCAGCGAAGATCAGCGCAACATAGAAGTTCGCGTATCGCTAAATCCTTCTGAATATGGGGAAACTATCGTTTTAAGGCTGCTTGATCCTGAAACTGTCATATTAGACGTAGAAAGTATTGGCTTAAGGGAGGATGATTTGGAAAAAATAAACAAAAACCTTAAAAAACCAAACGGAATGATTCTTGTTACTGGCCCGACAGGTTCAGGTAAAACGACTACTCTTTACTCTTTTATTAAAAAAATAAGTACGTCAGAGATAAAAGTTATAACTATAGAGGATCCGATTGAGTATCATATCAAGGGAATACAGCAAACCCAAGTTGATGAATCAGCGGGATATGATTTTAAAAATGGCCTGCAATCAATTCTTCGCCAAGATCCTGATGTAATTCTCGTAGGCGAAATAAGGGACGCTGAAACTGCTGATATAGCAATGCAAGCCGCCCTTACAGGGCATATTGTTTTTTCTACTCTCCATACCAATACCGCCGCTGGGGCTATCCCCCGCCTGATGGATTTAGAAGTTAAGCCGCAGATAATCGGTCCCGCTGTAAATATAGTGGTTGCCGAAAGATTAGTCCGTCGATTATGCCCTAAATGCAAGAAGAAAGTGGATATAAGCGAGGATTTTAGGAAAAAAATAGAATTATTTATTAATTCTTTGCCGGAAAATATATCAAAACCTGATTTTTCAGATATTAGCCTATATGAGCCGGTTGGCTGTCCTTCTTGTATAGGAGGCTATAAAGGAAGAACCGGTATTTTTGAAATACTTGAAGTAAATAAAGATATTGAAATTATGGTTCATAAGGAATCTAGTGAAGCGGAAATAATAGATTTTCTTACCGGCAAAGGTTTTGTTAATATACAAAAAGACGGTATCGTTAAAGCTCTTAAAGGCGTTACCGATCTTAAGGAAATTGAAAAAGTCACGGGTCCCATTGAATGGCGGTAAAAACTCGTGATATATCGGGACAAATAAAAAATCCGCAAGGATTCGGATATTATGGGAACTCCTTCTGTTTTAAGAAAAAACAGGATGGAGGTTAAGATGTGCCCGAGGCGTACTTCAGCCGAAACCAAAGCAGCTATTAACTGAGGCGACATCCCGCCGAATCCTTAACGGATTTGTCCGCATACTAACATACTAGATTAATATTGTCAAGCTATGTCCGAGAACAATATACAAGGACAAAAAGAAGAGAGAAACTGGGAAAATCTGTTAAGGCCGGGTGGTTTTGATGAGTATATCGGGCAAGACCTGGTCAAAAGAAGCCTTGGTATTATTCTAGAAGCGGCCAATAAAAGAAAAGAGTCAATAGATCATATTTTATTTTACGGGCAAGCCGGACTAGGTAAAACAACCCTTGCTCATATAGTGGCAAAAGAGACTGGCGGTAATTTAAAAATAACTTCTGGTCCGGCAATAGAAAAAACAGGAGACTTGGCCGCTATCCTAACTAACTTAGAAAAAGGAGATATTTTGTTTATTGACGAAATTCATCGTCTTAACAGAATGATAGAGGAAATACTATACCCGGCCATGGAAAATAGGTCATTAAATATAGTTCTTGGCAAAGGTCCGTCGGCCAGAACTCTTTCTATAGAGTTGCCTCCCTTTTCTCTTATTGCGGCCACAACAAGAATAGATATGTTGTCTGGACCTTTACGCTCTCGATTCGGAGGTACTTTTAGATTGGATTATTATTCTCTTAGCGATATAGCTGAAATAATAAAAAGATCGGCAAAAATACTTAATGTAAATATAGATAGTGATGCGATTAAAACAATAGCTGAAGTAAGCAGGTTTACTCCCAGAACGGCAAACAGAATACTTAAAAGAGCAAGAGATCTTGTTCAAGTTAAGAACGAAGACACTATAAATAAAAATTGCCTAAAAGAACTATTCGAGGTGCTTGAAATAGATAATCTTGGCCTTGAATATCAAGATAGAAGGATACTTTCTATCCTTAAGGACCAATTTGGAGGAGGACCTGCCGGTATTGGGGCTATATCATCTTCTTTAGGAGAGGAAAAAAGCGTTATTGAGAGCGTATATGAACCATATCTTATTAAAATAGGCCTTATAAAAAGAACTCCTTCTGGCCGAGCCCTTACTGATAAGGGGCTTGAATACGCTGAAAAATGCTCTAAAAATAAAAAATAATGCCAACCTTTAACTCTTTTTCCGAAGAAGAAACTCAAAAAATAGGGTTTAAAACCGCTGAAAAAATAATAAAAAGCCGTAAAAAAGAAAAAAAAGCGCAAGTAATATTGCTTTTTGGCGACCTTGGTGCTGGGAAAACAGCTTTTACTAAAGGTTTTGCTCGTTTTTTTGATATTGATAAAATAACCAGTCCGACTTTTAATTTAATGAAGTTTTATCCTATTAATAAGGGTTATTCACAACTTATCCACGCAGATTTATATCGTATTAGAAATAAAAAAGAGCTGGATTCAATAGATTTTTATAAAGAATTAAAAAATGAAGAAAATATAATTCTTATTGAATGGCCGGAGTTGGCAGGACAAGAAATATCGGGGAAAAAAATAAATTTTTCCTATGGGGAAGAAGAAAATAAGCGAATTATAAATATCGATTAGGCATATCGAGTGTTATAATAAAGCATATATTATGCCTACTTTTCTCATAATAGACGCTAATTCCCTTATTCATCGGGCATATCACGCTCTTCCTCCCCTCACTGGCTCTAATGGCGAGCCTGCCGGTGCTTTGTATGGATTATCCAGTATTCTTATGAAGATAGTTAGGGAGGTGTCGCCGGATTATGCTGTTGCCGCGTATGACCGCCCGGAGCCTACTTTTAGAAAAAAAGAGTTTTCTGCGTATAAAGAAAACCGCCCCTTGGCTACCGATGATCTTATATCGCAAATAATTTCCTCAAAAGAGATATTTAATGCTTTTAGTATCAAGTGTCTTGAAGCTCCCGGCTTTGAAGCAGACGATATTATAGGCACAGTTGCTTCAAAAGTAGCGGAAGAGAAAAATGCTCCAAAAGTTATTATTTTATCGGGAGATCTTGATATTCTTCAGTTGGTTAAAGACGGCAATATCATCGCTTGGGTTCCTAAAAAAGGCATAAGCTCTTTTACTGAATACGATAAAGAGGCGGTTATTGGGCGTTTTGGTATTCCGCCAGAGCTTGTGCCTGATTTTAAAGGCTTAGTCGGAGATATATCAGATAATATTCCGGGCATTCAGGGTGTTGGGCCTAAAACCGCCGCCGATATTATTAAAAAATATGGCCCTCTTGAAGATCTTTATGATCTTTCTCCTCAAGCTAAAACAAAAGCGATGGAAAATGTAATGAAAAATAAGAAAACCGCTCTTTTATCTAAAAAATTGGCAACCATAGATAAAAATGTTCCTATCCCCTTTTATTCGATAGAGGATTTTAAGGTTAAACCCCTTGAAAAGAAAAAAATATCAGAATTTTTGCTTTCCAAAGGGTTTAAAAATCTTTCTGAAAGAGCTCTTAAATAATTAAAGTTTTCCTGTATTTTCTGGAAATTGTAAATTTAAGTTTTAATATTTATTCCCACTATTTTCGCATAGGCAGAAATTCAGGGCTGTATTTAATTCTTTAGTTGCTTCGGCTATCAGGAGATTGAATTTTGATATTTTTATTCCATATTTCAGGATTTAGCTTGTAATAGTACAATTAACTTGTATCTTGCCTAAAAAAGAAAAAACAAAAAAAATTAAATTTTTAAAAGCGGAGTTTTCCGCTTTTTGGCTTTCGATTGCCACGGGAATTTTTGCTTGCGCATTTTCTTTTATATATTTCCCCCTTATTTGGTTTATAGTTTTGTGTGCTCTTTTTGCTTTTCTTACGGGGCTGTCGTTGTTTATGGCTCTTTCCGCTATTGATTGCAAAAGGGAAAATGAGTTCGAAAAAAACCGCACGGACAAAATAGTATCTAATGTTAGTGATGGAATTATTATCTATAATAAAAGCTTTAAAGTTCTTATTTGGAACAAGGAAGCTGAAAATATATTTAAAATAAGAAAAGAAGATATTATCGGCGAAGTAATTTCTCCCGAGAAAATGTCAGATCCCTCTCTTAAAGCGGTTATTCAAACAATCTTTCCTTCTCTTGCTCCGGCGGTCATTAAAAAAAGCCTTCCTGGGGAATATCCCCAATTAATGGATATATCTTTTTTGGAACCGAATCTTGAATTGTCGGTATCGACAGATAAGATATTTGATAAGAGCGGCGAACTTATCGGATTTATAAAAATAATAAAAAACAGGACGCGCGAAGTTGAGTTATTGCGTTCAAAATCGGAATTTATAACTGTGGCAGCGCACCAATTAAGAACTCCTCTTACCGCGGTCCATTGGATATTTGAGACCTTTAACAAAAGCGATTCTATAAAAGGACCCGATAAAGAACTTGTTTCTAACGGGCTTACTGCCTCGGTAAAGCTTTTAAAGATAGTTAACGATCTTCTCGATGTATCCAAAATAGAGGCGGGAAAGTTCGGTTATAACTTTACCCAGATAGATATGGGTATGTTTATGGACGATCTTCTCGAAAACGCTAATATTCTAGCGAAGAAATTTAGTGTTATGCTCTATTTTGACCGCCCTAAAGCGCCGGTTATTATTCATGGCGATCCCCAAAAGCTTGGTATAGCTTTTTCAAATCTTATTGATAACGCTATTAAATATAATGTCGAAAACGGGCAAGTCATAGTTAAAATCGAGCCCTATCCGAATAAGCCTTATATACAAATATCTATAAAAGATACTGGTATAGGCATAACAAAAGAAGGCCTAGATAAATTATTCACTAAGTTTTTCCGCGGAGAAAATGTGGTAAAAGAACAGACCGAAGGATCTGGCTTGGGCTTATATATAACTAAGAACATAATATTGAGGCATGGAGGCGATATTTCTGCAGATTCTGCTCTTGGCAGAGGTACGACTTTCTATGTTGTTTTGCCGACAGATCCCGCCCTCATTCCTCCTAAAGAAATATCCGCCGAGTAAAAGATAATCCCCGGAACCTAATTGTTATTTCTAAAAATTATATTGGCAATTTATCGATAGCCTGCGTTGCCCAAAATTAGAAATTTAAAATTAGAAATTTTATTATTATTGTATGCCTGAATTGCCTGAAGTTGAAAACACGGTTAAAGGCCTTAAAAGGTCTGTTAAGGGTAGTGTTATTAAAGATGTCTGGACTAATACGGCCAAGCTTATTCGCGAGGGTTCTTTTGAGAGTTTTAAAAAAGGAGTTAAAAATAAAAAAATAACCGGAGTTAGGAGGAGGGCTAAGAATATAATTATTTCCCTTGAGAATGGGTACGCTATTCTCATACATCTTAAAATGACCGGACACTTGCTTATAGGGAAATGGAAAATAGAAGGGCCAAAAGAAAAAGAAACGGCTATGCCTCTGGGCAATAGTGTTTTAAAGGATAAGGTTAACGGATATATACATTTTATTTTTTATCTTAATGACGGCCGGCAATTGGCTTTTTCTGATCTACGTAAATTTGGAAAGCTGGTTTTTGGAAAAGAGGAAGAGATATTAAAAGAGGAAAATATAGGCATAGAAGCTCCCGATATTTCCCTAGAAGAGCTAAGAGGCATAGCCAGCAAATCTTCTAAAAAAATAAAAACTTTATTAATGGACCAAAGTAAAATTGCCGGCATAGGCAATATCTACTCTGACGATATTCTTTTTAAATCCGGAATTCACCCTCTTCGCAAAGCTTCTTCCTTATCAGATATGGAATTAAAAAAACTTCACAGATCAATAGGCGATATTTTAAATCGGGCTATTAAATTAGGCGGTTCGTCCATATCAGATTATCGCGATATTAAAGGGGAAAAAGGCAGGTACGGCGAAGAAAGGCTGGTTTATCAAAGGGATGGAGAATTGTGTCCCGTATGTAGCACTGTAATAGAAAAAACTAAAGTAGGAGGCAGGACGGCAAGGTTTTGCCCAAAATGCCAACCGGCTAATATCTAAAAATAAAAAAAACTCCAGGCGCTACCTAGAGTTTGATTGATTTCCCCTTATTTATTATAAGGATTTTATCATCATTTTTTAAAACACTTTTTCCTTTTATTTCGATTTCGTCTCCGCTTAAATCAATAGTTCCTCCTTCAATTGAGTCTATCTTCAAGACTTTTCCACCACAGTTAGTAATGTTAATATTCATACCCATTCAAAACACCCCTTTATTTATTTTTTAATATTCGTTTCTTATGTTTTGATTAAAGCATAAAAATATATATTTGTCAAGTATAAGGCTCTCTTTTGGCTTTTCCGGGGTTCTATATTTTTATGTTATATTTTAGCCAATGATTATCTTTCTATACGGCGAAGATTCTTTTCGCCGGAAAAGAAAATATTCGGAAATAACCTCTGAATTTATTAAGAAAAACGGAACGCTCGGTTTTTCCGAGTTTGACGATGATGATTTTAAAGGTTTTTTAGAATGCGTTAAAAATAGGTCTATATTTACTCCCCTCACCCTTACGGCAGTTAAAAATATTGAGCTTAATTCTCTTTCAAAGGATTTTTTTGATGCTCTTAAAAAAATATCTTCCAAAATTGCTTCAAGAAAGGATGAAATAATGCTTATATCATCTTCGGATGAAAATCCTCCTTCTAATATGAATTTTTTAACGGAATCTCCGGCAATAAGCCAAGAATTTAAGCAGTTGCCTAAAGAAAAATTTATATTTTTTATTATTAAAATAGCTAACGAGAAAGGCATAAAACTTTGAAGGAAAACGCTGAAAATTTATCTCTCTCTCTTGATAAAGACCTTTGGGCAATATCTTCAGAATTAGATAAGATGGCGTCTGCTAAGAATATATCGTTGCCTGCTAAAAAAGATATTTTTATAGGCAGTTATTTCGAACTTTTAAATTCCCTTAAATTCGGAAAGAGCCGTGAAAAAAAACTCATAGCTTTAGAATTGCTTCTTAATAAATTAAAAGAAGACCCGGCAAGGATCTTCAACGGGTTGGCCTATTCAGCGCCTCGAAACGTTTCTTCAGAAGATTGGTTCTCTCTTATGGCTGATTATGATATAGCCATTAAATCGGGAAAGATGGATTATGAAGAAGTTTTGCTAGACTTTGCGATACGCTGACCGAGACGTGATTTGAGCCGGTTGGCTTTATTCTTTTTTATAAGATTGGTTTTAGCCGCCTTATCAAGGCTTTTATAAACGCTAGACAAGGACTCTTTAGCTTTATCTGTATCTCCCTGTAATACGAGTTTTTTGTAATTTTTTATTACAGTTTTAAGAGCCTTCGTCTTTTTGACGTTCTCTCCCCTTCTCTTATGGGACTGCCTTAAGGCTTTTTCGGCCGATTTTATTATTGGCATACAGCGGGCATTATAGATTAATGTATTGCTTTTTGTAAACCCTCTCTCGCTTCGTTCGCCTATGGCCTTAGCAAAAGAGAAAAAGAGAATGGGTGGTTTATTAAGTAATTTGCGTAAGATATTTTCTTGCTAAAAAACAGGGATATATTTTAATACCGGAAATTAAATTAGGAAGCGTTTGTTTTAACAGTGATATTGCAATTTTTGCTTGGCTAATAAATATTTTCACTAAACTTCAATATTTTGGTAGTGCCGAATAAGACAATTTTTATCTAATATTGTCAAGCTTATTAAATCTATACGCCAACCCTTTAAAGATCTAATTAAATTTGGATTTTCGTTAGCGAAAAAAGAGCAAGTTTTTTTTAATTTTTTCATCTTAGAAAAAGTCAGGTTATCTTCTGGTTTTAAATCGGCCATTCCTTCATCTCGGACATTAAATTTATGTCCGCGTTTATTTAATGTCTTTACTTCTATAAAAACAAGTGTCCCATCTTTTTCTTTTGCGACTATATCAATTTCTCCCCACTTATATAAAACATTAGTCATTAATATTTTATAACCTTTCTTTTTCAAATATTTAGCAGCTTTTATTTCGCCAATATTTCCTGTTTTCACATTTGTTTTCACACTATCTATTATAAATTTTATTTTTTTGTTTGCCGACAAACAATTTCACTCGTATAAATAGTTTAAATTGTTTCACGGCAAACATTGAGCGCACTTTTTTTTAAAAAAGTGTTTATCGGCAAACACTTTTATCCAAAATTTGAGCGCAATTGTTTGCCGGCAAACAATTATGTTATGTAATTCGTGTTTGCGATGTTTACCAACAAACAATTATCAACAAAAAAGTAATGAAAGTGTTTCACGGTAAACACTTTTATTCAATTATGATCAATAGAAATGTTTGCCGGCAAACATTTAAATACAAAAAACGTTTAAAAATGTTTCACGGCAAACAATTAAAACAAAAACTTAAACTGAATTGTTTCACGGCAAACATTTTTATAGTAATTGTTTACCGGCAAACAAATATCTCAAGGAAAAAACGCATAAAATGTTTCACGGCAAACATTTTTACCCAATTCTGTTTACACAAAACTTATGTAAATAATGTGTAAACAGTGTCGCAAAATAATAAAAAATGCCCACTAAAGCGCTAAACTTGGACACTTGTCCACAAAAAGACCTAGTTATACATATAGTTATCCACAGTTATGCGCAAATATGTGAATTTCCTAGTGTCCATATGCCAATCTCTAAGTTTGTAATGCAAGCCCGGAAATTAACACCAGCCGAAGACGAACTTCCAACAGAAATTAATCTGTATTTCCTGATTTAAGCCTTATGATTCAAGTTTTAAGATCCAAGGTTTAGGTTTTCTGATTTTGAATCAGAGATGTATTATTAATTTATGAAAGGAATTATTCTTGCGGGAGGAAGAGGGACTAGGCTAGCTCCTTTTACCAGGCTTATTAAAAAAGAACTATTGCCGGTATATAACAAACCGCTTATTTATTATCCGTTAATGACTTTAAGAAATAGCGGCATAGATGACGTAATACTCGTATCAGATCCTTATAATATCCATGCTTTTTTAGATGTTATTGGCGAGGGTGAAGATCTTGGTATGAGGATACGATATGCTATCCAAAATAGGCAGTTAGGCATAGCAGACGCCATAATGCAGGCCAAAATATTTTTCGAAGAAGGGGAGCCGGTTGCCGTTATATTGGGCGATAATATTTTTACCGAGAACTTTAAGGAAGCAGTTAAGGAATTCTCAAAAGGGGCTTGCATAGCGGTTACGCAAGTTTCTGATCCGGAAAGATTTGGCGTTGTAAGTATGGAAGGGGATAGGGTTGTTAAAATAATCGAAAAGCCGGAAAAGCCGGAATCAAATTGGGCCGCTGTCGGATTTTATGTTTATGACGGAACTGTTTTTAAAAGAATTGAAAAGCTTGTTCCTTCGGCACGAGGTGAATATGAAATAACAGATGTAAACAATCAATACTTGCAGGAAGGATCGCTTAAGTGCGCGAAGATGAAGGGGGAGTGGTTCGATGCCGGAACGTTTGATAGTTTGCTTAGTGCGTCCAATTATTTCGGATCCAAAAAATAAAAACTTTTTTTTAAAAAAAAGAACGCCGTTTTGTACGGCGTTTTTATTTTTTTATACTGGTTGAAGAATTGGCATCAACTTTCTTTTTGAGATTTTATTTTTTACAGGAGTCTTTTCTAAAGCGATCATATAGTAATAGTTTGAGAAGTATCCTCCTATAGACCAAACCAATTTAAATTGTCGAGCTGTGCTTAAAGGATTAATTGCTTCTCTTAAAACAATTCCTGTTTTTATTAAGCCATCCTCTTTTTTATTTTGTTTAACATCAAACAGATTTATATATTTTGAGCCGTTATCTTTTTTCATAACAACGACTCGGGCGCGGGAATTGACTAAGACTTTTAAGGGCCAAATTGAACTATTAGAATAGGTGATAGTTTTGGCGCGATGATCGTAAATATAAAAATATTCTCCGTTATTTAATTCTCTCTTAATATCTGTTTTAATCCTTAGCGCGCTCATTTTTCCGTTTGGTAAATCGGCACTGTTTATTAATTCTTCGGGCAGGTAAATAAGAGCATCAACTTCAATGATTACAGATTTTTTACCATTCATACGGAATCACTCCTTTTTTATTTTTAAAAACCTAAGCTCATCCTAGCAGTTATTTTTGAATTTTTAAATTTATGCTTAAGCAGTTTTTAAAGAAATTTTTTACTAAATTAAGCATTGTTGTGTAAAGTGTTTACACACTGTTTACACAAAAAAATACGCAAAATATTGGAAAATATGGCTTAAAAGCGCTAAATTTGTTTTAAAATGTTTACCGTGAAACAAATTGTAAAAAGAATCATATCAAGCAATATTAAGATATAAGAGTTTGTTCCTAAGCAATTTGTGCTACGGTTTACCGTGAAACAAATATGAATAAAAAAGAAGATAATAAAAAAATAAAGGAAGAGAAGAACAAGGGAGGTTTTATTTGCTGTAATTGTGGCGAGTGGGTTTCCATATCAGATGATATTGGTACGGCACACAGAAATCATTGCCCTTACTGTCTTTCTTCCAAGCATCTCGATAAAGAATTTTCCGGGGATCGTGCATCCGAATGCGGTGGCTGTATGCTGCCTATCGCGCTAACATTTAAAAAAGAGGGTAAGGATAAATATGGAAAAGAAAGAAAAGGAGAGTTGATGATTGTTAGCGAATGCTTAAATTGCGGAAAAGTATCGATTAATCGCATTGCTGCCGATGATGAAGAAAAAGCGATTTTATCCTTGTTTAATAACTCGTTAAAATTAGGCGAAGAAAAAGTAAAAAATCTTTCCAGCCAAAAAATTGATATCATTAAGGAAGGAGATAAAAAAGATGTTTTTATAAGATTGTTTGGAAAGGGGATTAAGAAGATTTAAGACTAATGGTCAAAAAAAGATATATCATTGCCGGAGGAGTTTTTATTTTGCTTATTTTTTTGCCGATAATTTATCGTGCTGTTTATTCCAGTCATCCTGATATTGCGGCAAGAAACGGATGTGCATCCGGAAACTGCTCTGCCCTAAAACCGGAAGAAGAAAAAAACACCCAAGAGGAATCCGGACTTGATCAAAGCGCAATAGAGCTTGTCCCGAAAACATCCGAAGAAGAGGATGAAAAAGTTTCTATATTTAAAACAGATATTGCCGGTATGCCTCCGGTTGAATCTTATCTTGCTATTAGGGAAGAATTTTTCAAAATTAAAAGTTTGGACGACTTAGTTTTATTTTCTGAAATATACGGCAGTCGCAAAAATAAGATTTCTGCAGACAGCCTTAAATCTGTAGGAGGGATTATCGAAGACGATTTTATAATCTCGATGATAGTTTCATCCGTTCCTTCAGAGATATCTTCAACAGAAATAATTTCTTTATCAGACGAGGAGTGCGTCATTAAAGTTGTTTCGGAAACAAAAGAAGAAGGTGAAGTTAAGATGGTTTTTGAAGAAGGTGCTTGGAAGCTGGATTATGAAGAATGGAGAGAATAATAAATATGCCTTCTTTGGATTATAAAAAAGTTAAAAAAGATCTTCTTTCGCTTTCGGAAAAGAAAAGAGCGAAAGGATTGGAAAGATTTTTTAAAACCGGGAAAGGAGAGTATGGAGAAGGGGATAAATTTCTCGGAATAACGGTTCCCGAGCAGAGGCGCGTTGCTAAAAAATATTTTAAGGAAATCGGACTTGATGTTATCAAAGAGCTTCTAAATGATGGTTTTCATGAAGCTAGGCTTACGGCTCTTATTATTCTCGTTGAAAAGTTTTTATCATCGAAGGAAGAAGAAAAAGGAAAAATATTTCGCTTTTATCTTAATCATACCGACAGGATAAATAACTGGGATTTGGTTGATGCATCTGCTCCGAAGATAATTGGCGACTGGCTTGAAGATAAAGACAAGAAAGTTCTCTATCGTCTCGCCGGTTCTAAAAATTTATGGGAAAGAAGGATTGCGATAGTTTCAACATTTCGGTTTATCGACAAAGGGGAGCTAGATGATGCTTTTTCCATTTCAAAAAAACTGCTTGATGATCGGGAAGACTTAATCCATAAAGCTGTCGGCTGGGCGCTTCGCGAATGCGGAAAAAAGGATAAAAAAAGACTCGTTAAATTTATTAATGAGAATGGAAGTAAAATGTCTCGGACAACATTGCGTTACGCGATAGAAAAATTTCCCGAAAAGGAAAGAAAGAAAATTTTAAACGAAACAAAAAAATAAAGCCCGTAAGGGCTTTTAATTTAAGTGTAAAGCAAATATATCTTCTTGTCGGAAAAGTGAAACAGTATTATCAGGAAAGTGGCTCTTAAGTTTATTAAAGAGATCTCTTACTTCAAATTCCAGCTGCTTAATCTTTGTTTCAGTTTCATCTTTATTGTCTCCTGGGAATGAAAAGGGATCGCCGATGCATTCCATCCAAACAACATCCTTTTTTTCTTTTTCTGGCGTGGTTGCTCGTGCAATAAAGTAATGCTGGTAGGAAAGTGGATCTTGGAAACAAGTGCCTGTCTGCTCGCATCGACCGAGAGAGGATTTTTTTAATTTTATTTCAATTATCCTATCCGGTCCCAGAAGGCGTGCTCCGCGAACGAATTCATCAATGGAGTTTGCTTCTCTGTAAAAAAATGTGTTGAAAAGCCTCTTGCACGTCAAAAAAATTTTTCCGAACATATTACCGCCCCTTCCTTTTTTAAGGTTCTTATAACGCCATACTATTCCTTAAAACCGGCTAATTCAAGCTATTTTTTAAAAGTTTGACTTGGTCTTTTTAAGGGTCTTAAATGGGGTTGTAACTTAATAATAAAAAAAGAAGGGAGTTTTTTAAATGGGTGGTATTAAGATATTTTCTAACACTCCGGCGAAAATGCTGGCGAAAGAAATATGCGAAATATTAAAGACGAATCATGCTAAGCAGGTAGTTAAAAGATTTGCGGATGGGGAGATCTTCGCAAAGGCGGATGAAGGAATTAGGAGCAGCGACGCTTTTCTTGTAGTCTCTTTGCAAACTCCGTCTGAAAACAGGGACGAGATGAGGTTGCTTGCAGAGTCCATAAGGTCTTCTTGTGCAAAGAGATTGATTATAGTAGTTACTTATATGGGCTACAATCGGCAAGATAGGAGAAGTGAGTCTCATATGCCGATAGGAGCGCTTATGGTTTTTCGCGATATCTGCGAATCTCGGCCGGATCACGTAATGACGCTTGATGCTCACTCCGAACAGAGCCTTATAGCTTTTCGTTCATTAGGCATTGTTTTTGATAATCTCTTTGCCTCTTACATTCTTTTTCCAAAGATGCAGTCAATGTTTCAAGGCAATGGTTTTGTTATAGCCTCTCCGGATAAAGGCGGAGGAGGAAGAGCTATGTGGTATTACAAGCATATGGGGCTGAACGACTATACTATGTTTGCCAAGCAGCGCCCCGCGCCTGGAGAGATCGACCGCGATCGCATAAAAATTATCGGCGATGTTTCTGATAAAGACGTTGTGTTTCCCGATGATATGATTGATAGTGCAAAGACAATAGTTAATGATGCTAAAGTAGCTAAAGAGGCGGGAGCAAAAGATATTTATGTTTTCGCTACGCATGGGTTGTTCTCGAATGGCGCAATAGAAAGAATAGAAAAATCCCCAATTAAAAAAGTAGTGGTTACGAATTCTGTTAATATTCCGGAAGAAGAAATTGCAAAAAGCACCAAGATAGAAAGAATTTCAATAGCTCCGTTGTTGGCAGAAGCGATACAAAGATTTCATAATAAAAAATCATTTAAAACATTGTACATTTGATTTGTTTAAAAACGAACAAAGCTCCGTATAAAAACGGAGTTTTTTTGTGTATAGATTCCAGTGGACGATGCAGGATTCGAACCTGCGGCCTTCTCGGTGTAAACGAGACGCTCTAACCTGTCTGAGCTAATCGTCCTAACTGAAGGAATAATAAACAGAACGGAAAATAAATTCAAATTAATAATTGACATATATTAGCTAATTGTTCTACTTTCTCTTTAGATCTTTTAATTATAGGAGGTGTGCAGTTTGAAGGAATATGATCTGGATAAAATGAAAGAGCATGCGCAAAAGATAATTGATAAGAATGGAAAGTTTTTGCTTGTCTATGATGTCATTGGATCAAGGCGCTGGTTTTCCGAAATGGGATACGAAAAGGCTTATTTATGTATTAGAGAATTCTGTAAAGAAATTAATTCTCGTTTTAAAGAATTTATCGTTTCTGGGGAAATAGGCTGCGGAAAAACAATAAGCTGTTTCGATATTTTGCTGGGCGATAGCGGCGGAGGATTTTTTGCCGATGTTTCAGTGATAGGCCGAATAGTAAATTTAGCAAAAGAAACTCTGCCTTTTGAAATGTATTGGTGCGCAGGAGAAGATGGCTGGGATGAAGATATTAAAAATGCGGTTTGTTGAACCGCCTATTATGCAATAGGCGGTTTTTTATAAGCCTGTAATTTAATCCAACGGCCGGGCGCATTGAGCTATATTGCCTTTTTTCTTAATTTTTAAATTTGAGCTTTAAATTTAAATCCGTCTATTCAGCGGGTGAACTTTAAAATTCAAACCTGGATACTCGCCTCCACGGAGATGGCAAAAAAATGCGGACAATAGAGAAAACATGAAATTTGTATTCCATATTTTATGTTTCATACTTCAGGTTTTCTGGGTTTTTACTGTGCGCCCACTTGGACTCGAACCAAGGACCCCGGAGGTATAAGCTCCGTGCTCTAACCAACTGAGCTATAGGCGCTTTCCGTCGGCCGTTGCGCGTTAGCAACGGCCTTTGCCAAAACATTATGCCTTAAACTTTTGTTTGTTTCAATCCGTATTCCTTTATAAGGGAATAGAATTCATCCTGCTCCAAAACCTCTTTTTCCATAAGGGTTTCAGCCACTTTTTTAAGAGCATCGCTATACTTTGTTATGGCTTCCTTTGCGCTCTTATAAGCGTTATCTATGAAAGCTTTTGTTTCTTTATCTATCTGCTCGGCGGTATCGTCGGAATAGTTCTTCTCGGTAGTTATTTCTCTTCCAAGGAAAACTGCCTCTTCGGTATTGCCGAAGGTCATCGGCCCGAGCTTATCGCTCATGCCGTAGCGGGTAACCAGGTTTCTGGCTATCTCCGAGGCTCTCTTAAGATCGTCGGATGCCCCGGTTGATACATCATCAAAAAATTCCTTCTCCGAAGCGTGGCCGGCAACGAGCATTATAAGATCAGCAAGAAATTGTTTTTTTGTTTTAAGTCTGAAATCTTCAGAGGGAAGCTTCATCGTGTATCCTCCCGCTCTGCCCCTGCTCACTATGGAAACCTTTTGTATTGGATCTGAATCAGGGGTGGCAACCGCTACTATGGCGTGGCCTGCTTCGTGATAAGCGGTCATTTTCTTTTCTCGGTCAGATATTATTCTGCTTTTTCTTGCGGGTCCGAGCAATACTTTTTCTATGGAATCATATATGGATTGCTGGGATATTTCTTTCTTTTCATTTTGCGCGGAAAGTATAGCTGCTTCGTTTACGAGATTCTCTAAATCGGCGCCGGAAAAACCGGGGGTTCTAACGGCGATTTTTTTCATATCAATATCCTCCGCCATAGGCTTTCCTTCTGCGTAAAGTTTTAATATTTGCTCTCGCTCGCTTATATCAGGAAGGTCGAGTATTACTCTTCTGTCGAAGCGCCCGGGCCTCAATAATGCCGAATCAAGTACATCCGGCCTGTTAGTTGCCGCAAGCACTATTACTTTTTCATCGCGGTCAAAGCCGTCCATCTCGACAAGGATTTGGTTTAGAGTTTGCTCTCTTTCATCGTGTCCTCCTCCCAGGCCCGCGCCCCTTTCTCTCCCGACAGCGTCTATCTCGTCAATAAATAATATTGAAGGCGCTGCCGCTTTAGCGGTTTTGAAAGCATCTCTGGTTCTTGACGCTCCTACGCCGACAAACATTTCAACAAATTCTGAAGCGGAAATATGGAAAAAAGGCACTCCCGCTTCGCCGGCAACGGCTCTTGCGAGAAGAGTTTTTCCTGTTCCCGGGGGGCCCATTAAAAGGACTCCTCTCGGTATTTTTGCTCCTATATCGTGGTACTTTTTTGGATTTTTAAGAAAATCCACAACTTCTTCTAACTCCTGTTTGGTTTCTTTCAGTCCGGCGACATCTTTGAAAGAAACTTTCTTTTTAAAGTTGGTAAATAGCTTTACGTTTGATTTTCCGAATGTAAGCGCCTGGTTTGCTCCCGAAGTCGCTTTTTTAAGGAAGAAGAAGAAAAGCAAAGCTATTGCTAATATGGGAATAAGAGTTGGTAATATTACTCCAAGTATCGCGTTTCTGGCTGAATTATCCTTAACATCAAAATTAACTTCTCTTAATTCTTCCGGCTCTACGCCGTAATCGGCAAAAGTTTCTATTACGCCGACTTGGGATTCTTTGTTAGTAAAAATACTTTCGCCATTTTTAAGTTTAGCTGTTATAACGTTGTCTGAAAGCTCGATAGATTCCACTTCTCCGGCAGATATCTGCGTTGCTATTTCATTAAGCGTTGATTGTCCTGGTTTTTCTTGGGCTGTAAATGACGCAAAAAGAACCGCAGCTGCTAAAAGAGCCATCGCGGCCCACGCGAATTTTCTTATAAGTTTTAACATTGGCTGTTTTTTATTTTTTCTCTTTGAATTATTCAATTCAAAGTTATTTGGAGAGCTTGAGTATTATCCTTTTCTCTTCCGGCTTTATAGCTTCAATGCGGAAACTCTCTTTAGAATCAAGCGAAAGCTGTGATTTCATTTCTTCCGGGCTTCCGAATTCGGAGATATGGATAAGGCCGACAATATCCTCTGTAAGTTTAACAAAAGCGCCGAACGGATTGAACTTGTAAATTGTTCCTTTCACTACGTCGCCTTCTTTATATTTATCTTCTATATCTTTCCAAGGGTCAGGCTGGAGGGCTTTAAGGGAAAGGGATATTTTATTGTCTTTAACCTCGATAACTTGGGCTTTTACCATATCGCCCACGCTGACTATTTCTTTAGGAGACTCGATAAGCTTATGTCCTAATTCAGAAATATGGATAAGTCCTTCTACTTCCGGATTATCGGCAAAGCGGATAAAAGCGCCAAAATTGGCAAGGCCTGATATTATTCCGGTTACCGTATCACCCTGTTTATATTGGTTTATTATCTCTTTTACATTCTGGCTCAACACCTCTTTTTCTGAAACTATAAGCTTATTAGTTCTCGGATTAAGGCCGATTATTTTTACTTCGAGCTCTTCTTCGACAAGCTTATTAAGCTCCTCGATTACCTTTTCTCGGGACTGTTCGTCTGTTCTCGGGTAATGTTCGACAGAAAGCTGGGAAACAGGAAGAAATCCTTTAAGGTCGTAAACTTCTACAAGTAGTCCTCCAGAATTAGCTCCAAAAACTTTTACCTTTATAGGTTCGTCTTTTTCTTGTGCTTCTTTAGCCATTTGCCAGGCCTTTTGCTTATCGGCTTCAGTAAGAGAAAGCTCTACAAAACCATTTTCGTTCTCTGGCTCGACGACTTTTGCGCTTACGCTATCGCCTACCTCGAGTCCTTTGACTACTTCGCGTCCGTTAGCGAACTCCCTTCCGTAAACAATTCCGGTTCCGACTCGCTGTATCTCAAAAAAAGCCTTCTTTGGGGTCTTTTCGATTAACTTCGCCTCGACGATCTCGCCCTTCTTTAATATAGGGAGAACATCCGGGCGGGTTTTAATAAGTTGAGCTAAATTATCCATGGTTATTTTTGGTGCGCTCATAATAGCCCATATGTTTGTTGAAAATCAAGGCTGTTTCTGGTAAATTTTGCTAAGTGATAATCAATTGGTATGGAGGCGGCTGTTACAAGATGCAAGCCTCTGGAGTTAGTATTGTAACCGACCCGGATTCTTCCGGTAGCGGTAATAGGCTAAAAGGAGATCTTGTTATCAAGACCGAGGCTCCTGTATTTGCCGATATAAATAATGTAGTCGAAAATGAGATAAGCACTCCGGGTGAGTTTGAAATATCTGGAACTAAGATTAGAGGAACAGCTATTCCGGCAGGAAAAGGAATTATAAAGACTGCTTATAGAGTCGAGGTTGATGATATGGCTTTTGGCTTTTTAGGTAATGTTTCTGCCGAGCTTAGCGAAAAAGCTCTTGAAGCTCTTGGGGAAATAGATATTCTTTTTGTGCCCTCAAATGATATCGCTAATAAGCTTGTTAAATCAGTAGACCCTAAAATAGTTATTCCCGGATGGGGAGATCCCAAAAAAGTAATGGCAGATATAGGCCAAAAACCGGATCCTCAAGAAAAGCTTGTTATTAAGAAAAAAGATCTTGAAGAAATTGAGGGTCTTCGCCTTATAGTTCTCAAAAATTAAACTTAAATGCCAGAAGAAAAAGACATAAAAATTGAAGGAGGAACGGTAAAGCCCAGGGAGATAACTGACGAATTAAGGGAGTCTTTCCTTGATTATGCTATGTCGGTTATTGTTGATCGAGCTCTTCCCGATGTCCGCGACGGGTTAAAACCTGTTCAAAGGAGAATTCTTTGGTCTATGTGGGAGACCGGGCTTACCTCGAGTGCTAAAACCAGAAAATCAGCGACGGTCGTCGGTGATGTTCTTGGCAAGTACCACCCCCATGGCGATTCTTCCGTTTATGAAGCTATGGTTCGTCTTGCCCAAGACTTTTCTGTTCGTTATCCGCTTGTAATAGGGCAAGGAAACTTTGGCTCTATTGACGGCGATGGCGCCGCCGCCCACCGTTACACCGAAGCAAAAATGTCTAAAATCTCCGAAGAGCTCCTGACGGATATAGACAAAAAGACGGTTGATTTTATGCCTAACTTTGACGGCACCCATAATGAGCCGACTGTTCTTCCCGCTAAAATACCGAATCTTCTTTTAAACGGCACTGTTGGCATCGCTGTCGGTATGGCTACCAATATTCCTCCTCATAACCTAAGAGAGGTAATTGATGCTTCTATACATCTTATAGATAATACCGATGCTTCATCAGCTGAATTAATGGATTATATTAAAGGTCCGGACTTTCCAACGGGAGGAATAATATATGACAGGAAAGCTATAGCTGAAGCGTATGCTACAGGTAAAGGAAAAATAACAATACGAGGAGTTGCTGAAACAGATGAAAAAACCATAATCATTACCGAAATACCTTACCAAGTTAATAAGGCGGAGCTTATTATTAAAATGGCTAAGCTCGTTCAGGAAAAAAAGATTGAGGGCATTAGGGATATTAGGGATGAATCAGACAAAAACATTCGCATAGTTATCGAGCTTAAAAACGATGCCATTCCGCAAAAGATACTGAATAGCCTTTATAAATCAACTGATCTTCAAAAAGATTTTCATTTGAATATGGTGGCTTTAGGCAAAGGGCTAAAGCCTTCAATTATGTCTGTAAAGGACGTTTTATCTGCCCATATTGAACATCGTCAGGAAGTTGTCAGGAGGAGAACCGAATATGATCTCGCTAAAGCTCGGGAAAGGGCTCATATACTCGAAGGTCTTGTTAAAGCCATATCGGTAATAGACGATATTATTAAAACTATTAAAAAATCCGCTAATAAGAACGAAGCGAGGGTTAATCTTGTTAAAAAATTCGATCTTACCGAAATTCAAGCGGAAGCCATATTGGAAATGAAGCTCCATACTCTTGCTGCTCTCGAGAGAGAAAAGCTTGAAGAAGAATTGAAAGAAAAGATAAAACTTATCAAGAAATTGGAAACATTGCTTCAGAGCGCCAAGGCTATGCTTTCCTTGATAAAGGAAGAATTTATGGAAGTTAGGGAAAAGCTTGGAGATGAAAGGCGTACTAAAGTTGTTGCTTCTGGGCTTAAAGAATTCAGCGAAGAAGATCTTGTTCCTGAAGAAGAATGCCTTATAACTCTTTCTCATGGAGGGTATATAAAGAGGCTTCCTCCTCAAAGCATTAAAAGTCAGCACAGGGGAGGCAAAGGCGTGATCGGCTCAAGCGTTGGCGACGAAGATGTGCTTACTCATTTTATTTCCGCCAATACTCATGACAATATTTTGTTCTTTACCGCAAGCGGAAAAGTTCTTCAGACAAAGGTGTACGAAATTCCGAGCGGTTCCAGGACATCAAAAGGCAAGGCAGTTCACAATTTCCTTGAGATACCGGCGCAAGAAACAATATCTGCAATGGTCGCTTATCCTGCCAGCAAAAAGAGCGCTGTAGGCTACCTCATTATGGCAACTGAATTAGGTATGGTTAAAAAGACTTCTCTTGAAGAGTTTGGCAATGTGAGGAGAAGCGGCATTATTGCTATTAACCTTAATAAAGGGGATAGCTTGATAGGGGTTAAGCTTTCTTCAGGCAAAGATGATGTAATTATTGGCACTAAGAAAGGTCTGGCAATTCGCTTTAAAGAATCGGATGTGCGTCCTATGTCTCGAGCTACCGCCGGAGTTAAGGGGATTTCTCTAAAATCCGGCGATACCGTATCTTCCTTTAATATTATTACGGATGGTTTGTCAGGAAGCGCTATGTTCTTAAATGTTATGGAAAAAGGTTATGCAAAACAGACTCTTCTTAAGGAATACAAAACCCAATCTCGCGGAGGAAAAGGCATAATAACCGCTTCGGTTACGGCAAAAACAGGCGAACTTGTCGCTTCAAGGATAATAACCGACGAAGAGGATCTTATAGCTATTTCCGTAAAGGGTCAGATATTAAAGACGACTATCAGCTCTGTCCGCAAGACATCGAGAGCCGCTCAAGGAGTTAAGATTATTAATCTCAAAGCGGGAGATAAAGTCGCGGGAGTTATCTGTTTATAAACTGTTATAATTAAATCGATATGAATCTATCCAAAAGCCAGCTGATAATATTAGGAGTCGTTGCTTTGGTAGTGATTATATTCGCCGTAGTGGTTATTACGGGCATTGGTCTTCGCACAGGCGGAGAAAAAGCGTCCCTTACGGTTTGGGGCATAGACAGCGAAAGCGCTTTTGCTCCAGCAATAAGCGGTTTTACTAAAGAACGCAGAGGCGTAGAAATAGAATACAAGCAAATACAAGAAGCGAGATACGAAAAGGATCTTATTGATGCTCTCGCTGCGGGAACCGGACCGGATATATTTATGTTGCGTTCGGATTGGCTTAGCAAGCATGGAAATAAGATTGTGCCGGCGCCGGAAAATTCCTTGTCTATAGGCAGTTTTAATAATAATTTTCCCCAAGTGGCTTCGCAGGATTTTACTTCCGGCAATACGGTCTATGCATCTCCTCTCTACATTGATACTCTCGCCCTTTATTACAATAGGGATATTTTTGACAAGGAAGGAATAGCTCTTCCTCCTAATACGTGGGATAACTTTAAGACTGCTGTTTCTCGGGGCGTTACCGCTTCTTTCGGCGGATACTCTCCGTTGGTTACTAGGGCAACTGATATAATAAATGCTTTATTTATGCAGGCGGGAGCGGACTTAAGCTTGCAGAATAAATCATTTGTCAGATTCTCGGGATCAGAAGGGGTAAGAGCTCTCGATTTATATACGGACATTAATCCTCCCTCCGTTGATAGTTATTCGGGTTTTGCTGATGAAAGCGTTGGTATGATAATTGATTATCAATCGGCAAAGCCGATATTACTTGGCAGAAATCCTTTTCTTAATTTTGGCATAGCGCCTTTGCCTCAATTCAATCCGGGCGCGCCGGTAGTTCCAGCAAGATATTACGGATTAGCAGTTTCTAATAAATCATCTTCAGAAAGTATTGCTTGGGATTTTGTTTCTTATGCTACCAGCAACCTTTCCGCTGCTGAAGGGTATCTGCTTGCGACCGGTAGGCCCCCGGCTTTAAGGAGTCTGATACAGGAATATATTAATACCCCGGCCCTTGGCGTTTTTGCTTCGCAGGCGCTGATAGCCAGGAGCTGGAATATGCCCCCCGTTGAAGAAGTTTCCGAGGTGTTCAATACAATGATACAATCAGTATTGAGCGGAGAAAATAATATAAGAGAAGCTCTTACCCAGGCAGAGCTTAGTATAAATAATATCATTCGCTAAAAAAACTATGGCATGCACAATAAAACCATATAGCTTTTCAACGGGCATTACGCCGGAAAAATTCCAAGGATCTGAAGTGACAAATCTTTCAGCTAACTGGTGTGATTTTTTACAGATAGCAAGCAATATCATAGGTTTCCTTTATACCTTGATTATTCCTCTTGCCGTATTAATGGTTGTTTGGGGAGGGTTTAATTTAATGATTGCTTCAGGCGACGAAACTCGCATTAAGAGGGGAAAGACTATAATAAAGTCAGCGATAATTGGCGTAGTTATATCTCTCGGGGCAGGTATCCTTATCGGCACTATTTTTAAGGCAATAGGGGTAGATGCATCAATAATACCTTGGTTATAAAATAAATATTAAAAACGATGAATATTTTTTATAAGGTTATAAATAAGATATTAAACATTAATGTAACCAATGCTCAGTTAAGTGGAGGTAATAATTCTGGTAATAGTGGTCTAGATTACACAATAATTAATCCGCTTAGTATGTCAGGAAGCAGCGTTGCGGACATAGTTGATGCTGTTGTTGATTTACTGTTAAAGATAGGTGCTCCGATTGCCGCCCTTATGTATATCTGGGCCGGTTTCCAATTCCTTACTGCTGGCGGAGATGAAAAAAAGATAAGCACCGCCAAGAAGACTTTAGTCTGGACTACTATCGGCATAGCTGTCTTAGTTTTATCAAAAGGAATAATACTGTCTGTAGAAACTCTTCTTACGCCTTAGTTTTTGGACAATTATTAAAAAACTTTGCTATAATCCAACAATAAAATAAAAAGGTCGCCATCGTGTTATGTTGACGATATAAAAAAGTGAAAAATAAAATATTAAATTCTATAATTCCGGCAGTCGCTTTAGCTCAAACCCCGCCTGTAGTGCCTTCCGCATCTGTTTCGAGTATTCAAGATATCTTAGATCTAGCAGATAGGATCGTCGGGTGGGCTTTTGCCTTTTTCTTTGCCCTCGCGGCATTCTTTATTCTTTGGGCCGCTTACGATTACCTTACGGCCGGAGGAGCCGAAGCTAAATTGACTTCAGCTAAAAACAAGCTTATCTATGCAGCTGTAGGTATTGGTATTGCGCTTGTAGCAAGGAGTGTTGTTACTATCGTGCAGACCTTTATTTAATAGGCAACTAAAATTTATGTAAAAAAAGACCCCTTGTTTTCACTTGGGGTTTTTTGTTTTAAATCAATTATTCAACTGTCACCTCTATCATTACAGAATTATCTGCAGATGGATTATAAACTTTAAAAGCCTTTCGGTTTCCGACATCTTCTTTCATTCCTGGCTCATAAGTAATTTGTTTTCCATCAGAAAACTTAACTTTTACCTTATCGGATGAATAGAATGTCCATTGGCCTCCGCATATTATCCAAGAAGTCCATTTTAGTGGAGGAACTTCAATATTAGCTGTCTTGCCTGAAGCAATCTTAACATTTGGCATAGAGCTTTTTTCTTCCGCTCCGACCAAATTTCTCGCTTCCGAAACAGTCTTTTTTAAGCCGTTGCCGGATGAGCTGTTATTCCCGCCAAAGAGAGAAATAATTCCAACAGCCAAACAAATTATAACCAGCCAAGTCGCTACTTTTTTGATAATCTTCTTTAGCCTATCCATTATTTCCCACCTCCTGAATTTCCAAAGATATTAAGAAGCATTTTTACAGAGTTCACAGTTTCCGATGAGAGATTAATTTTCTTCTCATCAATATTCTTCGATATTTTACCTCTCTCGGTCTGGATCAGCTCAAGCGCCTGTTCTGAAGTTAGCCCCTCAATGTTTTTTGTGAGCATATCAACCATATCTTTAATGTGATTAAGTTCAAGCTGTTCTCCTCTTTTTTGCAATTCTTCCTTTGCTTGCTCGTCTGCGGCTTCTTTTGTGTTTCCTGCGGGGCTTATTTCAGATAAATTAAGCCTATGGATGATTATTCCTAAAGAAGAAATACTGTGATTTCCTTTTCCTTGGCTTAATTCTTCGACAACCTCCCTTAATTCTTTCACTGACTCTGAAAGAGCAAGCACTTCTTCAGGGTTTAATTCCTCTCTAAATTTCTTTTCAAGCTTTTCCCAAGATTTTCCCCATTTAGCTTCTTCAATTTTATTCGGTTCAATCTTAGGATTAGAAAAATATTTAATTAGTGTAGCTGTTGGTATCAGTGAATTTATTTCACTAATATTTTCTCCTAATAATGTTTTTGCCAGTATCGCCTTCGCTTCCCCATTGGCTGATACTGCCTCTTCCCAGTCTTGAGGCCCTTCATTATTAGACCTGATCCAAGTCCTTATTCTTTCCGACGCAATATCTTTTAGAATTGATTTAACGCCTTTCTCTCCGCCTGAATTTAGAAATGACTTTAAATTTTTCGTATCAGGGGAAAAGATTATTGACATATCTACTTGAATACTTGCGTTATCAAGCGTTATAAACGTATCTTTAGGAACATCAAAATTTATCCTCGTTACGTTTATTGGTATCACGTCAAAAATAATCTTGTTTAGAGGTAAAAATCTTATCCCTTCATCTAGCACCTCGTCAGTTCTTTTTCCAAAAAAAGTGACCACTCCGCAATGCGGGGGATTTGATGGTATATTTACCAATCCATGGTAAATAAAGAGTGCTGACAATGCGATTATAGCCGCCAAAGCGAACCATATAACTCCTGTCAATGAATTAACTATCACCCCGATTAAAATAATCGAAGTAAAGACTACCAAGGTTATTAAACTTCTTCTCATTTCGAATCAACTCCTTCTTATTAATTTTTTAAACTGCAGTCCTTTTTAGGATGGTCTAAACATATCATAAATTAACAAAATTGTCAAGCTAAAATAAGTTATATAAATAGCTTAAAAAACAGGAATAATCTGCTTTTTCCTTATCTTTCTTAATTTCTTCTCGGATGACATAAAAAACACCCAAAAGGGCGTTTTGCCTGCCTCGTTACAATAAAAAACCTTTTTTTTTTATTGTTTTTACGGGTGCTCCCGAGAGGAATTTCACTGCTCGCCGTGACCTACCGGTCGGCTGCGCCTCAGAAACCCACGGTTTCTGACGACCTCGTAAGACTCGGTCTAATTTCCTACACGGGAGACCGTTTAGAACGTTCTCCCGGCCCCTCTCAACGTTCAAGTCCTCTTTTTGGGAGCCTTTTATCCCCACACAAAGTGGGGAATATCAGTGCTCCCGAGAGGACTTGAACCTCTACTCCTTTCGGAACATGGTCCTAAACCATGCGCGTCTACCAAATTCCGCCACGGGAGCGATTAGAAAAATTATCTTTCAAATAGGCATAAATCGCAAATTTTTACTTGGTTATGCCGGTTTGTCATGTTATATATTGATTATAAATGGATATCGTCGTAGGTATAGACAATATCACTTCAGCTGAAGAGCTTCGTCCTCTCGCTGATGCGGGGGCTGATGAGTTCTACGTTGGTTATATTCCTA
>JALOAR010000004.1 GCA_023228665.1 Candidatus Colwelliibacteriota bacterium
TTCTTATGCTACTTTTGATAATGATTATGTTGAGTCGGTTTGGTGGGTTTTTAAGGCATTATGGGATGAAGGGCTTATTTATTCCGATTACAGGGTAACGCCATATTGTCCGAGGTGTGGAACTCCTTTATCTAATTTTGAAGTAAATCAGGGTTATAAGGATGTCGATGACCCGGCTATATTTGTTAAATTTAAGCTAAAAGAGCAAGAAGATAATATACCCACTTACTTTGTCGCTTGGACTACAACTCCTTGGACTCTTACAGCAAATGCAGCTTTAGCGGTTAATAAGGATATCGATTATGTTAAAGTTCGTGTTTTTGATAGATATGATAATGGAAAAGCGGTGTATCAAAATTTGATTTTAGCTAAATTGGTATATGAAAAAATTATAAATAACAATAATCATCATTCTTTATATAGTGTTTTTGAAGGATTTAAAACTGGAGGCGGGGAGATATCTATAATGAGCGAAAAAATCAAAGATTATAAAGGCAGTGAATTAGTTGGGAAGGAATATGAACCTATTTTTTCTTTTATTAAACCGGAAAAGAAAGCTCACTTTGTAATAGATGCGGACTTTGTTTCCGTAGAAGATGGAAGCGGAATAGTTCATATAGCTCCGGCGTTCGGTGCGGATGATATGGAAGCAGCAAGAGAAAACAATATCCCGGTTATATTAACTGTTAACGGGGATGGGAAATTTGTAGAGGAAGTTAAGCCGTGGGCCGGTAGATTTGTTAAAAAAGCCGATGCGGACATAATAGAATATTTAAAAGCCGAAGGTTCTTTACTAGGAGAAGAAAAAATAAAACATTCTTATCCATTTTGCTGGAGGTGCGATACGCCTCTTCTTTATTATCCGATAGACAGCTGGTATGTCGAGGTTACAAAGATAAAAGACCGGCTTATAAAAAATAATAAGGAAATAAGATGGGTGCCAGCTCATTTAAAAGAAGGGAGGTTTGGGAAATGGCTTGAGGATGCCAGGGATTGGGCTGTTTCAAGAAATCGTTTTTGGGGGGCTCCGATGCCTGTATGGAAATGTTCTGATTGCGGAAAACATATACCGATTGGTTCTCTTGATGATCTTGCCAAATTATCTACTGCAAAAAACCAATATTATTTTTTGAGACACGGAGAAGCTGATTCTAATGTTTTGAATATAGTTTCATCTTATCCGGAAAAGTTTGAAATAGGATTGACGGAAAAGGGCAAGAAAGAAATTGAAAAGGCAGTGAAAGAATTAAAGAAAGAAGGCATAGATATGATAATTTCTTCGCCTTTAAACAGAACTAAGCAAACTGCTGAAGTTGTTTCTAAGGCGTTAGGAATAAAATATAAAATTGATGAGAGGTTGGCTGAATATGATTTTGGCCGCTTAAATGGAGCTACTGTAGAAGAATTTGAAAAGGAGGTGGGGAATCATGCGGGCAAGTTCAAAAACTCTCCGGAAGGAGGGGAAACTCTTGTAGATGTCCGCAGCAGAGTATTTTCTTTAGTAAAAGAATTAGAGGAAAATAATAAAGGGAAAAATATACTTTTTATAAGCCATGGAGATCCGCTTTGGGTTTTGCAGGCTATGATGGAGGGGAAAGGACGCGAACAGGTTCTGAAAGATAGGGAAAATCTTATCCAAACCGGAGAGTGGAGAAAAGTGACTCTTAAAAATTCTCCTTTAAATAGCGATGGCGATCTCGATATGCATAGGCCTTATATTGATTCTGTAAAAATAAAGTGTCCGGATTGCGGAGGGGAAGCGAGCAGGATCAGCCAAGTTTTTGATTGCTGGTTTGAATCCGGATCTATGCCTTATGCTTCATGGCATTATCCTTTCGATAACAAAAAAAGAGTAGAAAATATATTTCCGGCTGATTTTATAGCAGAAGGATTAGATCAAACCAGAGGGTGGTTTTATACGCTGCATGTTTTGGCAGCAGCATTGACTAAAAAAAATATAGGGTTAGGCAAAAATAATCCCGCTTTTAAAAATGTAATAGTTAATGGGCTGATATTAGATGAATCAGGCAGAAAGTTATCGAAAAAATTGCGCAATTATACTGAACCGGAAATATTATTTGATACGATAGGGGCGGATGCGGTCAGGTATTTCTTGTTAAGCTCGACATCGATAGGGGAGGATTACAGATTTTCAGACAAAGGAGTTGCGGAAACGAAAACGAAGGTTATAAGCCGATTATTGAATTCTTATAATTTTTTTGAAATGTATGCCGATGATGGCGATAAGCTGGCAGGATATAAAGATAAGGCTAAAGAGAATGTTATAGACAAATGGATAAAGGCGAGGCTTAAACAAGTTATTTTTGCGGTGGAAAGCAATATGGAGAAATATGAGCTGACCCAGGCAACTAGGCCGATTGCCGATTTTTTGGATGATCTTTCTAATTGGTATATAAGGCGTTCCAGAACTAGATTGCAGAGGCCGGATTCAAGAGACGATTTTTATGCGGCGTCAAAAACCTTATATGAATGTCTTATTGAAATTTCAAAAGTTATGGCTCCTTTTACTCCTTTTATTGCGGAAGCGGTATATAGGTCACTAACTGAAGAAAGAGCGAAAGAGTCGGTTCATCTTGAGGACTGGCCTAAGGCAAGCAAGTTAAATAAAGAGGAAGAAAGCCTTATTTTGGATATGATTTTAGCAAGAGAAGCGGCAAGCCAGGCGTTGGCAAGAAGATCTGATGCAGGGATAAAAGTAAAGCAACCCTTAAATTCTTATAAATTTTCGATTGAAGCCATTAAGGACAAGACTGATATAATCAAGCTTATTGCAGAGGAGGCTAATGTTAAACAGGTTATTTATGATAAGGATGTTTCGGGAGAAGGGGTTTTAGATGTGGAAATAGGGCACGAACTTAGAAGAGAAGGAATGCTTAGGGAAATAATAAGAATGATACAGGGCTTAAGGCAGAATGCGGGGCTGGAACCGGGAGAAAAAGCTCTTCTTTACGCTTATTCTGAAGAGGAAGAAATTAAAAGTATTATTTTTGACAATAAAGACAAGCTAATAGCTGATTTTTCTCTGCTAAAAATAAACTTTAAAAAGGACGATAATATCGAAGCTCTTGCTGAAAAAGATATAAATAATAGAGGAAAGATCTGGCTGGGAATAAAATTGGGTACAGATTAGAAATAATAATAAAAAATGCCTCCCTAATATTTAGCGGAGGCATTTTTTATTAATTTTATATTAAGCCCATTTTTTTCTTAACTTCTTGAAGAGTTTTAGAAGCGGTAACGCGGGCTTTTTCAGCTCCTTCTAAGAGTGTTTTTCTTACTTTTTTCGAATCGCTGGCTATCTCTTTTCTTTTTTCCCGAAAAGAAGCGAGCGCGGAAGAAACAGCCTCTGCCAGATTATCTTTGAATTCTTTATAACCTTTTCCCTTATGGTTTTCGATAATTTCTTTTATGGGCGTATCTGACATTTCAGAATAGATAAGCAGAAGATTGGCAAGGGCAGGTTTTTTATCCGGATCAAAAATAATTTCGTTTCCAGAGTCAGTTACTGCGGAACGAACTTTCTTCTTTATTGCTTCTGGAGAGTCGGTAAGATAAAGACAGCCTTTGGGAAGAGATTTGGACATTTTCTTTTTCGGATTATCGAGACTTTTAACACGAAGTCCTTCGACAAATATCCCTTTCGGTTCGGGAAAAATCTTACCGAATTTTTTATTGAATGTTCTTGCGATATCTCTTGTCAGTTCGAGGTGCTGGCGCTGATCTTCGCCAACGGGAACAAATGAGGCTTTATACATTAAAATATCAGCAGCCATAAGAACAGGGTAGTTAAGCAAGCCGGCGTTGGCTGGCTGACCTTCTTCAATTTTCTCCCTAAACTCTATCATTCCTTGGAGTTTTCCTGTGGGAGTTATGCAGTCAAAAAGCCAAGCAAGATTAGCGTGTTCTAAAATATCTGATTGCATAAAGAAAACTGATTTTTTTGGATCGATGCCAAGAGCAAGCGCGTCTACTGCCATATCGAATATTTCGGCAGATTTTTCTGACGGCTTATATTTTTGAGTTAAAGCGTGATAGTCGGCAATAAAGTAGTAGCAATTAAATTCTTCGGATGACTGCAAGGCTATGGATTGCTTAGTCATTCCAAGATAATTGCCTATATGCAGCTTGCCGCTGGGTTTAAGTCCGCTTACAATAGTCGGTTTCATTTGATAATAATAGCGAGTAAAAGGCAGGGAATCAAAAACCCGCCTCTCCAAATAGCGAGGCGGGTTTTTGAAACAGCTTATATTTCAATTATTACAGGAAGTATCATAGGTCTCCTATATGTCTTATTGTAGACAAATTGGCCTATTTGGTCCCTAAATAAAGTTTTCAGGTAATCTCCGTCTATTTGTTTTTTTCCGGGAATATTATTAACGATATTTTTAACTTTAGACCTGATGTCGTTAAGTATTTTTTGGTTTTCTTTAAGGTATATGAATCCTCTTGAGATAATATCCGGATTTTTAACTAGTTTTCCATCTCTTCTGTTTATAGTGGCTATTATTACAAGCATTCCCTCTTCAGCAAGCAGCCTGCGGTCGCGAAGAACGACTTCGCCCACATCGCCGACACCAAGTCCGTCTACCATTACGTATGAGGCAGGCAACATTTCTTTGGTCATTTTTACTGAATCTTCCTTTATTTCAACTATTTGTCCGTTGTCTGGAAGGAATATGTTGTTTTTAGGTATGCCGCTTTTAACGCCATTTTGGGCATTCATAGTTCTCATAAAGAGATATCCGTGTATAGGAATAAAGAATTTTGGTTTTACTGTGGAAAGTATGGTTTTTATTTCTTCTTGAGAAGCGTGCCCGGTTGAGTGAATATCTATCATTTTAGTGTGATACACAAGGGCTCCTTGCCGAACCAGGTTGTCTTTAAGAGATTGGACGCTGCGTTCATTTCCAGGAATAACCGAGGATGAAAATATTACGAAATCGCCAGCTTTAAGCTGAAGAGATCTGTGCTGTCCGGTGACTATCTTCATTAAGCTGGCATTTGATTCGCCTTGCGCTCCGGTAGAAAGGATAAGCACTTTATTGTCATCGTATTTGGATATTTCTTCCAGAGAGATGATAGTCCCTTTTTTTGTCTTAATGTATCCAAGCCTTCTGGCTATCTCGACATTTTCTTTTATAGACCTGCCAGAGAAAGCAACTTTTTTATTAAGCTTTTCAGCTATTTTTATTATTTCGCTTATGCGGTTTAACAGAGTAGAGAATATGCCGACTATTATTCTTCCTTCAGCGTTTCTAAACAAATCTTCAAGATTTTTTTCGACAACTCTTTCAGAAACTGTCCAGCCTGGCATTTCGGAATTAGTACTGTCAAGAAACGCGGTGTGAATATCTTTTTTAGCTATTTCTTTAAGTTTTTCCAGATTCATAGGTTTTCCGGATTCATCTGCTTCTATTTTGAAGTCAGCGAAAGATACCATGTTTCCGACAGGCGTTTTAAGGATAAAGCCGGCAGTATCCGGAACACTGTGAGATACGCTAAAGAATTCAGCTTCGAAATATCCCGATAGCTTAACGATGTCTTTATCTTTTATAACCCTTACGTCAAGCTTTGGCGCGTTGACGAATTCGCTTTGCCTTTTAATTATCATTTCTTTAGCAAGAGCGGTGGTATATATAGGCGGATTGCCTAATTTTTCAATTATGTAAGGTATGGCACCTATATGATCAAAATGGGCATGCGTAACTATGAGTGCTTTAATATTTTTTTTCCTAGGCTCAAGGGATTTGACATTAGGTATTATGAAATCTATTCCAGGAGTTTCTTCTTCGGGAAATTGAATGCCGGCATCTACTAGAATTATTTCATCCTTATATTCGAAATAAGACATATTTCTGCCTATTTCTTCTAGTCCTCCTAATGCTACAAACTGGAGAGCCTTTTTATCAGTGTCGGGAGACGCCACTTTTTTTCTTATTTGCTGATTTTCCGAGATAGCTTGAGGCTGTCTTTGGAAATTTGAGCGTGAGTTTCCGCCTTGGCTTTGCCTTGGTGAAACAGACCTGCTTCGACGAGTCATCGGCGAAACAGTTTTTCGCGGCCTTCTAATTTTTGTAGAAGGGCTTTTTTGTGTTTTTTCCATATATTTTTTATTTAATACTTATTTAAATTTGAAAATTGCGGCGACAATTTAAAGTCATAATTCAAGCTACATAAAAATTAAAACTTTAAAATCGCAATCAACAAAAATAGTATTTGTGCCGAGAGGGAGATTCGAACTCCCAAGCCCTTGCGGGCACTAGCACCTGAAGCTAGCGCGTCTACCAGTTTCGCCATCTCGGCATATGCATAAAAATAAAACTCGGATTCCGAAATTTATAATTAAGATTTTATGCTATCTGCCTCGTCCTTCGTATTTCTCGAATATAGACCAGAATTTTAAAGGTTTCCAGCTCTTATTGTAAACTTTATGGAAGTTTCCGCGGGGAATTAGCATAACATCTCCTTTTTTGACTTTTTTTCTTTCTTTTCCCTTTTCCATTTCTCCCTTGCCGGAAATAAAGATATATACTTCATCAAGATCTTCGTGCGTGTGCCCCGTTGTTTCTTTATTAGCTTTGAGTTCGGTGAGAGACAAGTTTATATCTTCAAGCTCTTTAAGGTCATAAACCCGGTATATATCATTATCCCTGATTAATTCTGCTCTTTTTTTATATTCTTTAATATTCATTTATTTGAATTTTCTGTTTGTGTTTATATACCAAGATTCAATGCTGTTTAGCCTATCGGAAAAAGTAACAGCTTCTTTAATAGGAAATCCTTTAAGTTTAGGAGAGGTTATATACAAATAATCTGGCGAGATCAGGAATATAGCGCCGACATCTTCCATAATTGCAGAAGATAGCATTTCTGTAGATATTCCTCTTAATTCCGGATCTGGTTCCGAGCGTATTTCTTCCATAAGGAGATCGGCTTCGCGATTATTGAACATTGCCAGGTTAAGTCCGGGATAAAAACGTTTTGACGAGTGCCAGAAGGAATAAAGATCGTTAGGAACATTAAGAATGTTTCCAAATAATAAGGCTTCATAATCCCTGTTTCTTATCGATTCTTGAATATCTGCAGATCGGAGGGCAGAAATCGAAACGGAAGCTCCGTAAGATTCCCAAGCATTTTTAATTTTTTCAGCCATTGCCGTCAGCGGTCTTATATCGGGGACAGTTAATTTAAACTCTAGTCCTGCAAGGGATAGGTTCTCTTCAGGGACTTGCAAGGGATTTTTTTCTGATATTGGAAGAGGTCCAAAGGAAGGCGATGCAAAATCTTTAAATATTTCACTAGCTATTTCTTCGCGCGGAACCAGTTGCGACATAGAGGATCTTACAGCTATATCGCGGAAAGAAGACATAAGGCCAGAGTTAAGAAAAACCGCATAGTACCTTGTTGCTGGCAGGGAGTAAATGCTATGGCGCACAGATAGGCGTGATATATCAGCTGGGTCTGACATCGGAAAACCGTCAATATTTCCGTTATTAAAAGCTTTGATCAGCCTTTCTTCATCTTGATAGAATTTTAAGGTGATATTTTTAATGTAAGGTTGGCTTCCAGAATAATTTTTATTTATTACTAAACTATATTCGCTAATAAAGCCATCTTTTTCTTTTCTATAAGAGTCGAATTTATATGGTCCGGAACCTACAGGTTCGCGGGCGTATAGGGATAGTCCGAAATTTGCCGGAGGTATATTGGCGAAAATATGCTTAGGTATAATTCTTAAATCTTTTAATGTTTTTTCAAAAAAGACATATGAAGAGGGAAGGGTAAACTTAACTTCAAGTTCACTGATGCGGCTTACGTTTGCCCCATCAAAATTAGCGGCAAAAATAGAGCGGGATTCAGGATCAGTGATCGTATCAAAGGTAAAAATTATATCATCACTGGTGATTTTTTCTCCATTACTCCATTTTAAATCTTCTTTAAGGCGAACAGACCATTCTTTAAAGAGCGGATCTGGTTTTATGCTTTCACTAAGCTCTTCGAGATCGGCAAAAACAAGACGCGATATATCTTGATCTGTTTCGTTGCTAGATATTACAGGATTAATAAAAACCGGCTGGCCTACAATTCCTTCTCTCCATATGCCTCCGTAAGCGGGGATTTGAACGGTTTTTTCGCTAATAATGTGTCCTACGTAAAGCGTTGCGGATACCAATAAAGCCGCGGAAGCGACCGCGATTGCTATAAGCTCTTTTTTGCTTAAAGAGCGAACAAGTTGGAGAAACTTATAAAACAAGCTTCAAAATAGAAATAATTACAAATAAAATTATAAAGAAAGCGGTGACCCAGAGAATAATTTTCTCCATACCGCGCCTTTTTTGATAAAAAGATTCTCCGCCTCCGAAAATACCTCCGATTCCAGAAGAACGGTCCTGTAGAAGAATTAAGGTTATGACTATAACCGGTATTATGATTTGGGCAATAGTAAGCGCTGACATATCAGGTTAATGATGCTGATAAATAGGGTTCCGATTATTAGAGGAACCAGTCCGTTAATAATAACGTCTTCCCTTAAATTATCAAGCACTAGCAATAAAGCAGCATTTATAGCGAGTGATGACAATCCGAAAGTAAGCCAAGCTATGGGCATAAGAATAAGCTTTAAAATTGGCTTTATAATTAGGTTTAAAGCAGTAAAAATAAGAGAAATAATAGCTAAAGGGTATATAAGCTGGGGTGCAGAAAAGCCAGGGATATAAAGCCCAGCCAGATAGAATGCCAGCATATTTATAAGAGTTATTAGTATTCCTTTTCCAATAAAACTCATTTTAAGTAAGAAATAAGGCTTTGTCCGGTCATTTCAGCCGGTTTTTGAATACCCATTAATTCTAAAATGGTCGGAGCAATATCGCAAAGCGAACCAACAATTATTTTTTCGCTATCGTTAATTTCTTCCTCGCTTTTCTGTTTTTTAAACCTGTTATCAACGACTATAAAAGGAACGGGGTTTGCGTTGTGTTTAGTGTCTTTTTCTCCTGTACGCGGATCTATTAATTGTTCCGCGTTTCCGTGGTCAGAAGTTATGATTAGGGTCGTTCCTGTTTTAAGGCATGCTTCAGATATCAGCCCTATTTCCTTATCTATAATCTCTACTGCTTTTATTGTTGCATCGAAATTTCCAGTGTGCGCTACTATGTCTGGATTAGCATAATTTGCCAATATAAATCCATAAAGACCTTCCTCTACAGCTGCTGTTACGCGAGTTGTTATTTCTTCAGCCATCATTTCCGGGTGATCGTCGTGTCTGGCGATTTTTCTTGAGGGTATTATTACTCTAAATTCCTGCGGAAAGGGTTCTTCTTTTTCTGCATTAAAAAAATAGGTAACATGCGCTTTTTTTTCACTTTCGGCTACTCGAAGCTGCGCCATTCCGGCTTTGGCTATTAATTCGGGCAGAGAGCTATCTATTTTTCCGAGAGAAAAAGCTGCCGGTATATTGTTTTCTGATTCATATTTAGTAAAGGAGCAAATATGAGTTTCGGGGAATAGTTCTCGGGTTAGATTCGCCATTTGCCTCATTCTATCTTTTCTAAAATTAAAGAATATGATTGAATCGGATTTCTTAATTGCTAAAGAACCTTCTTTAAAAGCAATAGGGCGAATAAACTCGTCTGTTATGCCTGATAAGTAGCTTTTTTCAAGATATTCGGAAGGAGTGCCTGAAAAGACATTATTTCCAACCATTGCGCCAAACGCTTCTTTTGTCCTTTCAATGTGATTATCTCTATCCATTGCGTAAAAACGACCGGATAAACTGCCTATTTTTTCTTCAGGCAGTTTTTTAATAAGATCTAAGCATTCTCTAGGGGAAGCGTCGCGGCCGTCAGTAAATAAGTGGAGTTTATAATCGATTCCTATTTTTTCCGCCATTTGGATTAGCGCAGATAAATGCTTAAAAGAGGAGTGAGTTATTCCGCTTCCTAGAAGGCCGGTGAGACAGACGGAAGAATTGTTATTTTTAGCCTGCTCAAATGCTTGCAATAAAACTTTATTGTCGAAGAAAGATCCGTTGTCTATGGATTGATCTATTGTAGCGGCGCTTTGGTAGACAATTCTTCCAGCACCTATGGTGAGATGCCCTATTTCGCTGTTTCCTTCTTCTTGCCAAGGAAGGCCAATTGCTAATCCAGCAGATTGAAGGCTTAAATAGGGGAAATTGGATATAAGATTTTTAATATTAGGCAGGCTGGCTGCGTGTATGGGGTTTGAATTATTTTTTGGGCCTATACCCCACCCATCAAGGATAATTAAGGCTATCTTTTGGTAGCTGTTTGTGTCAGGCATATAACGTGTATTACTATTTATTCAGTGAAGGTCAATCAAACCAACATTTTAATTTTATATTATGATCTACCAAATTGCACTTGCCGCGGCGGGTATTCTTGCTGGCGCGGTTCTTGGGTACCTATTAAGACAGAGGGCGGCGAGGATGTCCGCCAATTCGATAGAACAGCGGATAAAACTTAAGCTTGAAGAGGCTGAAAAACAATCCAAGGAAGAAATAGAGGAAGCGAAGAAAAAAGCCGAATCTATTGTTGAAGAGGCTAAGAAGGAAGAAAGAGAAAGAAAGGCGGCAATAGAGAGGACGGAAAACCGCTTGCTAAAAAAAGAGGAATTACTTGATAAAGATGAAGAGGAAATCAGAGAGAAATCTGATGAACTCAAGTCTTTTGAAAAAAAGCTGGAAAAAGAGAGGGATGAGGTGGAAGAGACAAGAGATTCTATTTCGAAGAGACTTTCAGAAATAGGAAAACTTACGCCGGAAGAGGCAAAAAAAAGAATAATTTCCCAAGTAGAGGAAGACAATAAAGAAGAGATTGTTGATTTATTAAAAAAACTGGAAAAGGAAAAAAAGGAAGAAATAGAAAAAAAGAGCCTTGATATTATAACGACCGCTCTTCAGAGATATTCCCGTTCCCATATATCAGACATAACAACTACAGTTCTAACTCTTCCAAGCGAGGATTTAAAAGGCAAGATAATCGGGCGCGAAGGCAGAAATATCAGGACTCTTGAAAGAATAACGGGAGTGGAGTTTGTTATAGACGAAACGCCAGATACTATATTGATTTCTTCCTTTGATCCCGTAAGGAGGGAAATTGCCAAATTAACGCTTGAAAAGCTTATACAAGACGGCAGAATACAGCCGGCAAAAATAGAAGATAAGGCAGAGGAAGCGCGCCTTGAGATAGATAAGAGGACTCAAGAGATAGGCGAGGAAGCGGTATATGAAGTCGGCATATTAAACCTTCCAAAGGAGATAGTTCATTTATTGGGAAGGCTTAATTTTAGGACAAGTTACGGACAAAACGTCTTAACTCATTCAATGGAAGTGGCGTTTATTGCCGGAATGATAGCTGAAGAACTTGGCGTAAATATAGAAATCGCTAAAAAAGGCGCCTTATTGCACGATATAGGAAAAGCGATAGATTATGAGGTAGCTGGCAATCATGTCGAGCTTGGAATGAAGATTCTTAAGAAATACGATATTGATCCGCGGGTCATAGAAGCTATGCAATCTCATCATGAAGATTATCCGTTTGCGAGCCCGGAGGCCTATATAGTAGCTACAGCTGACATAATATCGGCTGCCAGGCCTGGAGCTAGGAGAGGGACTTTAGAGCAATATGTTAAGAGATTGAAGGATCTTGAAAAAACAGCCATGTCTTTCGAGGGAGTTAAAAGTTCTTATGCTGTTTCGGCTGGAAGAGAGCTTCGCGTATTTATAGTTCCTGAAAAGATAGATGATTTTGGCGCTCTTCAGCTTGCAAAAAATATTGCCGGAAGAATTGAGTCGGATATGAAGTATCCGGGAGATATAAAAGTGACAGTTATAAGGGAAGTAAGGGCTGTTGAGTACGCAAGATAGGTTTTATTGTGGAAAATTCCCCTTTTTGTTATGATTTTTTTAGGTTTAAAGGTCGACCAAGCCACAAAGAAAAGATTCTATTATGAAGAAGCAAGACTTAGTTGAGGCCGTAATGAATGCAGCCCAACTTGAAACTAAGAAACAGTCTGAACAAGCAGTTGAAGCTGTTTTTGACAGTATTACAAAATCTTTGAGCCGCGGCGAGGATGTCGCTATAACCGGTTTTGGAACGTTTAAGGTTGTTAGCAGGGCAGCGAGGATGGGCGTAAACCCAAAGACCGGAGAAAAGATACAGATAGCCGCTTCCGTAAAGCCTAAATTTAGGCCTGGAAAGCTTTTGAAAGAAGCCGTACAGTAAAAACTGATACGCATATATTTAAAAGACTGCTTTCAATTATCGAAAGCAGTCTTTTAAATTGTTAATTTTAATTATTACTGCTAATTAAGGAAGTTTTAGAATTTTTTTAACAGCTATGCTTATTTTAACAAACTCTCCGTACCCTGATTTTAAATTGATAATAGCTGCTTCACAAAGCTCGTTAGGAGAGGGAAGCGATTCTTCTTCAGGAACATCCTCGTCTTCTTCTGTTATTTCCTGTTTTTCTTCAATATTTTCGGTGTTATTAAAAGTTGTTGCTTTAAGGTCGGTTTCGTCGGAAGGGGGCAGTTCTTTTTCTTCTTTAGGGATATTGTATTCTCGTTTAATGGAATCAAGCGCTTTATTAAGCAAAGATCTAGATCCTTCGATTAATTTTTTTGCTTCATTCATTTCGTTGCTGAAGTAGCCTTCGTTTATCAGTCTCGCTTTTTCTATTTTTTCCAAGTCTTTGCTTATTTTATCCCATCTTTCAAAAGCTGTATTTGTAAGCCTTGAGGTTTCAAGAGTAAAAACGAAATTAAGCGCTTTTTTAAATTCAATAATGTAATTTCCTTCCCGGTGAAGCTTTATATTCTTAGCAAGTTCTTTTACGGCATCTAAGTTATTTTTTTCGATAGCATCAAGATTATCTTGAGCGCCTTTAAAATAAGCTTCTTCGTTTTCAAGCCAATTGATTATATATTCTTTAATTGCGATTAATTCTTCCTCTTCTTCATTGATATAGGCTGAAGTAATTTTTTCTCTTATAGAGCTAATCTCTTCAAGGGATAGATCTAAAGCATCGCTTACAACTTCTTTACGCTTTAATACCTGTTCTTCTAAAGGTATTTCTTCAGCGTTTATTTCATCTTTAGCTTCAATAAGTTCGCTAACGCTTGTATCAAGATCTTCAACTGCCGATGTAAGCTCGGAAGCGAAGGAAACCGGTATTAAAAATATTAATAATAAAGCGACAGAAACGCTTATTAAGCAGTGTTTTTTAAAATTTTGCTGGCTGTTTTTCATAGCTTTATAAAATAGCTTGATCAAGAAGATCGTTTGCTTTTTTGGGGTCTGGCAGATCGACATCGATAGTATCAAGCTCTTTTCTTATAAGAGAGGAGTTAAGGTGGGCAGGCCCATTCGAAGAGGCTTCGTAAAGGGCTAGCGATGTTTTTTCAGCAGAATCTCCATAAGACTTAATTTCTTGGAGAGTTATATTAATGTCATTCTCAAAAGAAGAAGCGTTTTCCTCTATTGAAGCTATATCAGAAATAGAACGAGCGATATTAGGGTTTTGTATATTACCGAGTAAAATAATGACGAATATTGTTGCTGCCATTACGGCAAAGCCTGCCCAAAATCCGGGAGCTGTAAAAGCAGGACGGTATGTAAGGCCGTTATTTCCAGCAACGATAAAACCGCTTTTTTCCATTTTTATCGCATTCATTAAGGTATTTTTTGAAGATAACGCAAAACCGGCATCAGGAACGATGTTTTGTAAAGGTTTAAGTTTTTTTATTATCTGGTTCATTTAGCGTTATTCTTCTTGGCCTAATATGTCTTTTAGCTTTTTCAAAGCTCTATGCTGGATAACTTTAGTAGCCCCTTCTGTTTTGCCGATTGATTCGGCAGTTTCTTTTACGGACATTTCTTCAATGAATCGCAATATTACTACGTCTTTTTCCATATCTTTCAGATCATCAAGGCATTTCATTACTTTGGCGATATTTTTTTTATCATCCAGTTTTTTAATGTTAGGACGAAAAGTCAGTTCTTCAATGTTTGCAAGCTTATCAATATTTATTGAAGGCTTTGATTTTCTGTAATGGTCGATAATCGAGTTTCTGGCAATGCGATACAGCCAGCTAGAGAAGGGAAACCCTTGCTCGGTATAGCTGCTTATATTCTGCCAAGCTTTTAAAAATACTTGGTGGGTAAGATCTTCAGCTTCCTCACGATGGCCAATCTTTATAAGGATGAAGCGGTATATCATTGGCAGGTAGTAATCATAAAGTTGACCAAAAGCTTCAGTCTTCCCACCTTTCGCTTCTACTACCAATTTTTGCTCATCCTCTAACATAGAAAACGCAGAAGAACCCCTTTAGGTTACAGGTTCAAGTCTATTTCTTCTAATTCGTCTTCGAGTCCTTCGAAAGCGTCTAAGTCCGGAATATCGGCCTTTTCCGGATTATTTTCTTCATTTTTACTGCTTATATTGCTTGTATTTTCTTCAGGCAGTTTTTCAGTTTCGGCGCTATTATCAGAAAATTTATCATTTTCTTTTTCGGGAATATTTATAGATGCTGTTTCTTGATTTTTTGGAATTGGCTTAGTTTTTAATTTGTTATATGCGAAAAGGGAAGCTAGGACGATTGCTATGATGATTACTAGTTTCCAAAAGGCTTTCATAGACATAATTTTACCAAAAAGATGGTTTTCCTCCCAGTTCTGCATTAAGACGGAATATTATATAATTAATTGCAGTTATGGCAATAAAAGGCTGGAAGAAATTTTTACTAATCTTTGTGGTGGCGGCGTCATGTTTTTTGCTAGGGGGAGCTGCCGCTTATTTCTTGTTTTTAAAGGATGGAGGTGTTGAGTTAAATTCTTTGTTTCAAAATCCAAGCGGACCGCCTCATATAGAGGGGCCTACAGGTCCGCCTCCGCAAAGTTACGGCGGGATAAGCTCTCCTCCAATAGGGGAATAGCTTTTTAAAAAAGCGAGATGTTTTTTCTTTAAGCTTGAAATATAGAAAATACTTTATTAGATTAAGTTCTGTTAATAAGATTTAAGTCTTCTTTCCTTTACGGCGGAGACTATTGCGGGCCTTGCCCGTTGTAGCTCGTCGTTTCGGCGAGCGAAGGCGGGAGTAGCACAGTGGCAGTGCATTAGCCTTCCAAGCTAAGGACGCGGGTTCGATCCCCGTCTCCCGCTCATAAATATGCTTTCTCAATTCCTAATTCCAAAATATTTGGATATAAGAAAGGCTCCTGACGGAGCCTTTCTTTTATCCAAGTACCCTCGAGAGGAATCGAACCTCTATTTCAAGATCCGCAATCTTGTGTCCTATCCGTTGAACGACGAGGGCTAAATCATTAGGAGTTTATCTTAAGTTAGGGTATTAAATCAATAAAAAAGGCCCGTAATTAAATTACGGGCTAATATTTGCTAGTAATGACATGGATCTTTTGTCCATGGGTCTCGCCATGTTCCTTCATACTTTTTTTTAGCCAGATAAAGGCGGCCATTTGGCGAAACTTCTTTATCAAAATTCCAGATAAAGAAAGCCAGTTCATTAATAAGATCTCTGATAAATTTTAAATCATCTAGCTTGTACGCATTTTTTATTAATAGTCCCCAGTCGGCATTAATATTAATTAGAGGTTGGTAGCGTGAGCTGGTATGGGGGTCGCGGGGTAAAAACGGCTTTAATGTGATTATGTTTCCTATAATCATTATTTCTCCGGGTTCAACGGGGCCAATTTTTTCGCGCGCTATGCCGATAATTTTATTCAGGTCATATTTTGGCTTAGGGAATACTGCTGTTACCTTTTTTTCTTTCGGTTCGGCATCAAGCCTGGGTTGGATTATTAAGTCCTCTGTTTTTATTCCCTTATAAGTGTAAAAACTTGAAGCCTTGCGGTTAAATTTTTTAGTGCTGTCGTTCCAGTTGTCCTGCAGTTTTAGGCGAAATTTTTCATCAGCAACTATTAATAATTTTAATTCAGTTTTCAAAAAGCATACCTCCTTATGTTTTGGTAAGGCCACCGTAAGGTAAATAATATTTAATGTCAAAAAAATGCCCCCGCAGAGGCGGGGGAATCAAGCTATCTGGCTTTCTAACATTTTCAAGATTCGTTCGGTATCAATATCCAGATATTGATTTCCTTTTTCTAAGAAAAATATCCGATCTATGCGATCTGATTCAAGCTGAATAAATTCGCGCGTTTCTTTGCGGATATCAGTGTTGATGTTAAGCCATTTAAGGACTTTCTCGGCAAACGTAATTCTTGAAACAACCAGAAAAATGCCGGGAGGCTCTTCTTCTAATTTGTCGTAAGTGTTTGCTAAAACTAAAGGAAATTTACTTGAATTCTTGAGGTTCTTAAGCTGTTTGCTTTTTATACAAAAAAAATCAATTATATTTTTAGTATTTTTTTTGCTGTTTTTCAGGATGCCTCTTTTAAGAATTGATGAAAATTCAACTACCCTTCCTTCAGTTTTGATTTCCCGAGAAATGCGTCGATTTTTCATTTTAAGCCATGCGTAGGCTAAAAAATGATTTCGACAGCAGTCTGAAATCAGTATGACTGCTATTTTATTATTGCTTTCGCTTTTCAAAGAACCACCTCCTTAGGTGTCGGAAAGATAACAATAAAAATATAGGATGTCAAATGATTAATAAAAAACCTCGCGAAAAGCGAGGTTTTGTCTTGCGTATTTTTTAATTTTTACGCGTATTAAGAATGCTTTTGATAAGTAGTCCGCCGCCTGCAAAAAAGACAGCTTTAGCAATAAAGCATTCTGCGTTAATGGTTTTTTCCGATATTTCAAGATAAGCAGAAGAGGCGATTTCTGTTATGCTTTGGAACAATTTATGTCCAAGCAGAGATAAAATCATCATTGATATGCCTGTTCCGCCGAGGCTAAGCGTGGAATTCCACATAGAGCTAAACCAGTTAAAAGTATAGCTGTCTTTTTCTCTCGGCAATAACGGTCTTGAAATAACTGCTTTTTCGGTAAATAGAACTTTTTTTAATTCTACTGCCATAACGCAACATCCTCTCTTTTAAAGTTTCTGCTTCGAGTGAACAACTAATAGCTTATTTTGTCAAGCAAAAGATAGCTATAACAAAAACCGCTTTATGTAAGCGGTTTTTGTTATGAAGAAATTATTTATTCAGTAGTCTGTCCGTCGAAATGTTCGTCATCAGCTTCGGCTTCTGCTTTAGTCTTATGGATTATGCCATCGCGATGTTCGGCAGGGGAGTAAACAGTGTAGAGTTTCATCTTTTCCGTTTCGGAGGTGTTAATGATGTTGTGCCGGGTGCTTGCGGGAATAACTACAGCGGAACCGTCTTCTATTTCGTGTTCAACTCCGTTCAAGACAGCTACTCCGTTTCCGGCTTCTACACGAATAAACTGATCAAGTTCATCGTGCGTTTCTTCTCCGATATCTTCTTTTGGTTCTAATGACATCAGCACTAGCTGGCTATGAGGGGCGGTATAAAGGACTTTGCGGAAGTTATCGTTTTCGATTGAATCTTTTTCTATATTTGTAATGTATCCGTTCATACTTTCTTTTTAATTTATCATTTATTTAAGCTTATTGCTAATTAAACTGTTAAATTATAAATATATTATCTTTCTTTCTGCGGAGAGGCAGGGAATCTCACAACTCCGCTCAACTCTAGGCTCGCTCCGTTTTAGAAACCCACGGTTTCTAATATTTTCCTACACGGGGAACCATTTAGAACGGTTCCCCGACCCCCTCCAACGTTCGAATCCCTGCTAACTCTGTCTGTATATAAATACCCATCGCTAAGCAATGGGCATTAATGCGGAGAGGCAGGGATTCGAACCCTGGAGACCCTTGCGAGTCTAGCACGTTAGCACCGTGCCCCGTTCAACCTGGCTCCGGCACCTCTCCAAATTCGTTGTTAATATAATCTAAAAAGTATACTTTTTACAATGTTTAGCATTATGACTACCAACTAAAATAAAATATTTTTCAACATATTTTTTGTTTTCGATTCGAATATCATATCTACTCGCGAGTCTATTTTTAATATCAATTGAATTTAATATCTTATTAACTGATTTGAGTAATGGCATTGATCTGTTTGTAAAACCTATTTTTTTATATGTATATATTTTATTTTTTGAACTATATGTATGCTTAATTATTGATCCATCAGTATCAATAAGCCCCCTAAGACAAGATACTCTAAATTTCTTATTTTGTTTTATCCATTGAGGAATATCGACTTGGTTAGTTATTTTATTTCCTTTTTTCATTCCTAATTTTATAAGAAAGAGAACTAATTCAACTCTAGATATTACTATTGATGTTGCTGATTTCTTTTGATCAGTTCTGATGCTTGGTTTTATGCCAAATAATTTTTGACATAAATTTGATACAAATTTGCAGTATTCTATTTCTTTTTTATCAAGTGTTACAGATACTTGGTAAGTATTAAGATTACCATCTCCTAATAGGATACCTATAAATTCTGCTAACTCTGCGCATTTGCATGGTTTATTAATTTTTTTAGGCTGAAGAATGTCTAATTTAAGATTTTTTCCTTCTCTATTCCACCATTCTCTCCATTTTTTTTTGCGATATTTTGGCTCGCCCCCGATATTTCCATTTTTAATATAATTATTTTTTCCTCCTATTTTTCCTGCTTGTGATGTATGTGCAAAACGGTCGCGCATTACGGCGCATTCAGATCTTTTAATATTTGTTATTTCTTCAATTTTTTTAACTGCCTCAAGAGATATTGAGAATTTTTCTCTTTTCCAGTCATAAAGAGTTCTTGGGTGTACACCTAACTTTTCAGCAAACTCAAAGTTGTTTAACTTTAATTTTTTTTGACTCCTTTCTAAAAATAATTTTTGTTCATTTTCGGGAAATATTAAGCGTTTGTTTTTAAACGACTTATTCATGTCTCTATAATAGCATAGTTATTGATAACTTCCTTGTTATACCGCCACTTTTCTGCTACCTTATCAAGGCAGAATGCCGGAAAATGACAATAAAAAAATAAATAAGAGGTCGCCAGTTGTTGTTGTAATGGGCCATGTCGATCATGGGAAAACCAGCCTTTTGGATTATATACGCAAAACAGGAGTTGCCGGCAAAGAAGCGGGAGGAATAACTCAATCAATAGGTGCTTACGAAATAAAACATAATGGCGAAAGAATAACTTTTGTAGACACACCGGGACATGAAGCTTTTAAAGCTATGAGAGCGCGCGGCGCGGATGTTGCCGATGTTGCCGTACTTGTAGTGGCGGCTGACGAAGGTCCTAAGCCTCAAACAGAGGAATCGTTTAAGATTCTTAAAGAATCTAAGACACCTTATGTTGTAGCTATTACAAAGATTGATTCTCCTCGAGCCGACATAGAAAAAGTTAAGGGAGAGCTGATGAATGCGGGCATATATCTTGAAGGGTTTGGAGGAGATGTAAGCTGGCAGGGAATTTCTTCTAAGACAGGGGAGGGCGTGCCTGAATTGCTTGATCTCATACTTTTGCTTTCAGAAGTATCAGGACTTAGTTACGATCCAGAGGCTTTAGCTTCGGGCTTCGTCATTGAATCAAGGAAAGATAGCAGGAAGGGCATAGTTGCTTCGCTTGTTTTAAAAAATGGCGTTTTAAAACAGGGACATTACATAGCTACTCCAACTACTTCGGGAAGAATAAAGATTCTTGAAGACTTTATGGGAAAAAGAGTGGAAGAGCTGGAATCTTCGGCTCCGGCGCTAGTTGTGGGTTTTGACGAAATACCTTCTGTGGGCGAGGAATTTGTGGCTAACGAGAAAGATATTAATAAAGCGAATTTTAAAAAAGAGAAAACAGTGCGAAAAGCGATGCCGATTTTGCATAAAAAAGATGATAAGAGAATAACGGCTGTTTTGAAGGCGGGCGTTACCGGATCGCTTGAAGTGTTAAAAGACGTGCTTGAGGAAAAAATAAAAATTATAGACGCTTCTGCCGGAGATATTACAGACGGGGACATTAAAACCGCCATTGCTTCAGGATCGGTCATAATAGCATTTCATTCTAAGTTTAACAGCAAATCTGTGGAAATGTTTGCCAAGAATAACAGCGTGAAAGTTTTTTCATCAGATGTTATTTATGAGCTTATAAAATCTGTAGATGAGCATATTGAAGAAGTTTCGGAGCCTGAAGTAATTGGCAAAATGGAAATTCTTGAAACTTTCGGCCATAAGGATGACAAGCAGATTATAGGAGGAAAAGTAATAGAAGGATCTATTAATTTAGGCAGAAAGGTGGAAATCAGAAGAAAGAATATTTTTGTCGGGGAAGGAAAAATAGTCAATCTTCAAGCAGGAAAGGTTGATGTAAAAGAAGTAGAAGCTCCGGATGAGTGCGGAATGCTTATTGATTCGGTGGCTTCGGTTAAAAAAGGAGATGAGCTTTCGCAAACAACAGCTAAGTAGCTTAATAAGGAATGAAGCGGCTAAAGCCATACAGCGGGAGGTTGATTTTCCCGAAGGGGTTTTAACATCCATAACAGGAGTTTCTGTTATCGCAGATATGAGCAAAGCGATAATAATGGTTAGCGTTATTCCTTCTGAAAAGAAGGAAGAGGCATTAAAAGCTTTGAATTCAAAAAGAGGATCAATACAGACGATTTTATTTAAAAAGATAAATATAATGTCTATGCCGAAGATATCTTTTGAATATGATCCCGGTCCGGAAAAGGCGGCAACGATAGAAAAGATAACATTAGAAAATCATAAAACTGAAGAATTTAATTCTGAATAGGTAGGTAGGAAGATTATTGTTTTTATAGTATTTTATACGAGTGGCAAGTGGCCTGGTAGCCAAGTGGTAAGGCAGAGGTCTGCAAAACCTCTATGCGCGAGTTCGATTCTCGCCCAGGCCTCAAGTTAGTTAAAAATTTTGGTATTTTAAAGCAATTTTTGTATACTCATTTTGTTATTGCCCGGGTGTTGGAATGGTAGACAAGGGGGACTTAAAATCCCCTGCTGTAAAAAAGCGTGTGGGTTCGAGTCCCACCCCGGGCACAAATCACCTCCGAGAGGAGGTGTTTTATGATTTTGATGGGATGAGAACGCCGGACTGAATCCGCCTCACCAGAGGCGGAGAGGGAGGCGAGGGCTTGAAGCTATTCCGAGCGACGGCGAGGAATAGACTGAAGGCGAGTCCCACCCCGGGCACAAGATATTTTTAAAAGGGGGAGGTAAATTTGACTAATTTTAAAAAATGTTTTATTTTGAAGGCGGTTATTTAATTTTTTAAAAAGGAGGGAAAAGCAGTGAGCATAAAAGGCATTTCTGGAACATTGCCGAGCAATTTTTCGGCAAGTAAACCTAAACGCAAGAGGCAATATATGGGAAATGGCAATTATCAAGAAGAGGTTAAAAAAATAGAGCCGATAGAGGAACAAAACGCAAACAGGAAGCTGATAAGCGGCTTGGGCTATAAAATTGACCAGAAAGCTTAATAAGGAGGATGTTATGGAATTATCTAGGGGAAGATTGGATGATTTAACTATCGAATCTGTTGATCCAGCTTCAAAGAATCCGGTTATTAATACTTATAAATATTTGAGCGATAAGGATCTCGACCAATTGATAGAAAAAAGGAATATGCAAGGAAAACCGACGAGAGAATTAAGATATGAATACGATAAAAGGTTAAAAAGGAGGAACAAATAAAACTAGGGGGAAACATAACCCTCTTTTCTTTATATAAAGGTTTTAGAATGCTAATATCTACTGAATTCTTTTAAAAGGAGGTGAAGGAAATGCCAAGGGAAGAATTGATAAAAACCGGCAATAGCACGCTTGATAAAAAAATTGAAAGAGCGTTTGTTGAATCCAGGGAAAAATATGGCATATTTCCTTGGAGGAAAAGAATATTGCTGAAGGCGTTGTTTAAGGCTGTTATTGGCTTTAGGGTTTCGGTTTATTTAAATATAGAATCCCAAAAGTCGAGGTACAGTAAAAGAGTTAATTATTTTTACGAGTTGCTAGAAAAGGGAGGCATGAAGGAAGAGGATATAGCTGGCTTGGTAAATGATATTAGGGAAAAATTTGATTGACAGGAGGGTTTATGAATGAAAGAACAAAAAATTTTTTAAAGGCTTTTCGTTTTTAATACGGAAAGCCTTTTTTATTATTAAGATAAAGACATGAATTATACGGACAGATGCGGATAAAAAATCCGCCTTGAGGCGGATTTTTTAATCGGATTTAATTTTTAATTTTCTTGTTTTTCCTTTTGTTATTTTTGGCAGCTTAATCTGAAGAACGCCGTTTTTAAAATCAGCTTTAGCTTTATCTGGGTCTATTTCTTGAGGGAGGATTATAGATCTAGAAAATTTGCCCCAGTAGCATTCCTGATAGAGATAATTTTCTTCGTCTATTTTTTCGGAACGCGCTCTTTCTCCGCGGATAGTTACGGACTCGCTTGAAATATCTATATCAATGTCATCAGGATCAACTCCGGCAACGGTGGATTCTATAACTATTTCATCATCTGTCTGGTAGACATCGATAGTTAATTGTCCCTCGCTTTCTTCTTGGAAAAAATCAAGATCTTTTTCCGGTTTTTTGCTTTTCATAATACATTTTTATTTTATCAAATTCATAGAACAATATGAAGGCGATAAATACCAAAAAAATGCTTGGGTATAATTCGGGGCCGAGGTTTAGAATAAAGAGATTGAATAAGGTATGGATAATAGTGGCTAACAGTAATCCCAGAAGAAGCTTTTTTCGCGCCCAGAAATATCCGAGAATTCCGGCTGATAAAGCATGCATAAGAGTTGCTCCTATAAATCTTAATACGGAAAGCCCGATTATTTCTTCAGCCGAGGACGCGTTCATAAGAAAGAAAAAGTTTTCAGTGACAGCAAAACCGAGGGCGGCGGTTATCATATAAACCATTCGGTCTATAGGTTCGTCGAAAAATTTGCTCTTGCTTATAAAAACGAGCACAACGGCAAATTTTACAAATTCTTCTATAAAGGCGTTTATTCCGAGAGATAAAACGGAATATTCGGTTATTCCCAAAGCAGGGTTTGATACCGAGAAAAAACGTTCAAGCGCGGCAGCGGCAAACGCAGAAATCATTCCTAGAGAAAATGTTTTAGTGATTGCGCTTCCCGGTTCCGGCTTTTCCTTATCTTCAAGCAGAAAAAAAATAAGCCAGATAGCGCTAAGCCCGAAACCGATAAAGACAGATATAGGCAATAAATATCGAGTTACCAATTTTCGATCATAAGGAATTCTTTTGTTCGAACCTTTTCAGGCAGTTCCTGATAAGCGGACTCGGTTACAAATGGCATAAACGGGTGGAGCATTTTCAGGGAAGCAACAAGGATTTTCAGTAATGTTTCCGTAGCGGCTTTTTTATCTTCTTTATTTGGATTATCTGCTAATCTTGGTTTTTTGGATTCGATAACTTTATCGGCAAATTCATGCCAAAAATAGTGGTAAAGAGTTTCTCCGGCATGGTTGAAGTCATAATTATCAAGTTGTGATTCAACTTCTTTTTTAACGCCGTTTAATCTTTCAATATCAGCTTTATCTTCTTCGGTGAAAACAGGTTCAATGTTATCTATTTTTTCATCTAGGTTCATAAGAACAAATCTGGCAGCGTTCCAAATCTTAGTAGTAAAGTTTCTATAACCTTTTATTTTATCTTCTGATATTACAGGGTCATTTCCGGCGACAGAACCGATTACGAGAGAAATTCTAACTGCATCAGTTCCGTATATGTCTGCTACCTCTAAAGGATTAATAACATTACCTTTTGATTTAGACATTTTTTGCCTGTCTTTATCCCGGACCAATCCATGAAGATATACTGTGCGAAAAGGCACATCTCCGGTTCGATATATGCCGAGCATAATCATTCGGGCAACCCAGAAGAATATAATATCCCATCCGGTTTCCATAACATCGGTAGGATAGAATTTTTCAAAATCACCAGGCTTAGACATGAGTGTTGCGAAAGGCCATTGCCCAGATGAAAACCAAGTATCAAAGACATCTTCTTCAGGGATTAGGTCTGTTGATCCGCAATAAGGGCACTTATCTGGCTTATTATTGCTTATTATTATGCCGTTCTTTTTGCGGCAGGCGTCATTTTTTTGATCAGTGCAGTACCAAGCGGGAATTCTAATTCCCCAGACTATCTGGCGGGAGATATTCCAGTCTCTAAGATTACTCATCCAATGCATAAATATTTTTTCAAAACGATCAGAGACAAATTTAATTTTTCCCGATTTAACTGCATTAACGGCAAGATCTCGGAGCGATAATTTTTTGTCGTTGGATTTTTCTGTCATTTTAACAAACCACTGCATCATTACCCGGGGCTCTATTATTGAACCGCATTTATAGCAAACAGCTACTTGGTGCTTGTATTCTTCCGGTTCTCGGCTAAAGCTTTCTTTAAGTATTTCTTCAGCTTGCGAACGGGCATTTTTTATTTTTAAGCCTTCAAGTTTTGATCCAGCTTCGGCGGTCATTTTGCCGTATTGGTCAATGATCGATATGGGTTTTGATTCTATTTCAGATTCGTGGTTTTTCCAGATAGTGAAGTCTGTGGAGTCGTGATACGGAGTAATTTTTAATGCACCGGTTCCAAAATCTAACTCAACAAGCTTATCGCTTATAACAGGAAGCTCTTTGCTGTTTATTGGATTAATTGCTTTTCTGCCGACGAGCTTGCTCCATTTTGATTCGGGATGGACGGCAACAGCGATATCTGCGGGGATTGTCTCGGGCCTGGTGGTCGCAACTTCAATAAATTCATCGCTGTCTGAAAGCTTATATTTAATGTAATAGAGCTTGTCTGTTTTTTCTTCATGCTTAATTTCTAGATCAGAAAGGGTGGTTTGGTGCTTTATGCACCAATTAACCGGCTGTTCGGCGCGGTAGACAAGTCCGTCATCGTAAAGACTCTTAAATGTTTCGTAAACTACCTCTTTTATGTCGTCATCAAGGGTAAACTTTTCTCTGGACCAGTCGCAGCTTGCACCCAGTTTTTTGAGCTGGCCTTTCATATATTGCTTATTGCTAAGCGTAAAGTTTTTGATCTCTTCGTATAGCTCTTCTTTTGGTATTTTCCAAAAGGATCGTCCTTCTTTTTCCAGTTTTTTGTTGTATACAACTTGTGTTTCAAAACCGGCGTGATCGGCTCCCGGGAGCCATAGGGCTTTGCGCCCTTTCATCCGCGCATAACGGATCATAATGTCTTGTAATGTTACAAACAGGGCATGGCCTATATGAAGCGATCCGTTGGCATTCGGAGGAGGCATTATAACAGTAAATGGTTCGCCGTCCGTATTTAAATTATCAGGATTAAAAAGCCCGGATTTCTCCCAACTCTCATATGTTTTGTCTTCCAACTCTTTATGGTTGTACCGAGTATCCATATTAATTTGATTTTGCTTTATCTGGGACTAAAAATCAAAAACTTGAAGCCTGAAGCCTGGATTGTGGAACCTGGATTCCTTTTTTCAAGGGAATGACAGAAGAGAGCGGAAATGATAGAGAAGGTGTGTAATTTGTTCTTCCGTGTTTTTTGTCATCCCCGCGTAAGCGGGGATCCAGGTTCAAATTCTAAAGTCTTGAAACTAAAGAAAGCTAAAGAGATAGGTTTCCGTTTGCCTCGAGGGGTCTTTCTATTCCCTGTAGGGATTCGATATAGCTTGATGCAGCGATCATAGCGGCGTTATCTGTATTAAATTGTTGTTCGGGAGCCAGAAATTCAATATTTTCTTTTTTGGCTATTTCAGCAAAGGCTTTTCTAAGAGCTTTATTGGCAGCTACGCCTCCGGAAATAATTACGGAGCGGGCAGAGAATTTTTTAACTGCTTTGAATGTTTTAGCGGCAAGACAGTCTATTATTGCCTGTTGGTAACTTGCGGCAATATCTTCTGCGTCGCCGGAAGCGAGATTGTCGGATATGCCGGATATGGCTTTTTTATTTATATCTTTCCAGTTCGCTTTATAACTATCTTTTAATTTGTACAGAAGAGCCGTTTTTAGACCGGCGAAACTGAAGTCAAAGTTATCTTGGTTTGCCATAGGGCGGGGAAAATTAAAGGTTGCGGAGTTTCCTTTAAGAGCAAGCTTTTCTAATTCCGGTCCGCCAGGATAGGGCAAGCCAAGGAGGCGGGCGCCTTTATCAAATGCTTCGCCGGCGGCGTCATCTTTCGTTTCGCCAAGCACTTTATATTCGGAAATACTATTAAGTAGTAATAGTATTGTGTGTCCTCCGCTTACGATAAGCGCTACGGCAGGGAAAAGTTCATTTATATTATTAATGCTGGAAAGAAGAAAGCTATAAAGGTGGCCTTTAATATGATTGGCGGGAAAGACAGGTTTATTTATTTTTTTACCCAAATCTTCAGCAAATTCAATACCGGTCCATAAGGCGGGTTCGAGGCCTGGACCGACTGTTACGGCGATTATGTCTATATCTTCAAATTCCGGGACGACTTCAAATATCTCAAGCATTTCAGGAAGGGCTTTTTGATGTTCTCTCTTGGCAATATTAGGCACTACTCCGCCGAATTCTTTATGTTTAGCTATTTGTGAAAGAATAGCGTTTTTTATGACTTTGAATTTTGGGGATATAAGTTTTCCTTTAGCTTCTACAAGCGCCATAGCTGTTTCGTCGCAGCTAGTTTCTATGGAAAAAATAATTTTTTTGCTTTCAGGCATATAATAAAGGAATAATCGCTTGAATATCGCTTTAAATCAATATTTTGCCGATTCTTGACGGCATAGCTCTATCGCATAATATGTAGATTAATGGAAAAGAAAGTATATATGGATTATGCGGCAACAACTCCTCTTGATGAGAAGGTTTTTGCTGATATGATGCCATATTTTTCTGAAAAATATGGCAACCCTTCTTCTATACATAGTTTCGGCGAAGATGCCCAGGAAGGAATTATTAAGGCAAGGAAAATAGTTGCTGATTTTTTTGGAGCAAAAGATTCTGAAATTATTTTTACGAGCGGAGCGACAGAGGGTAATAATGCAGTTATAAAAGGCATTGTTATGTCGAGAAAAATATGGGAGGCGTGCGGAGGAAAACCGCATATAGTGGTAAGCGATGTTGAACATGATTGCGTACTCGAGTCGGCTAAAAGAGTAATGAAGGACGGTTTGGCAGAAGTATCTTTTGCACCGGTAGGCAGTGACGGCAGAGTAAGCGCGGATGATGTACAAAAATTGATACAGCCCAATACAGTTTTAGTTTCCGTGATGTATGCCAATAATGAGACGGGAGCGATACAGCCTGTTCAGGAGATAGGAAGGATGATAACTAGAGAAAATGAGGCAGGGAATAAAAAAATATATTTTCATATAGACGCGGCGCAGGCGGTTAATTATCTTGATTGCAATGCAGATGCGCTGGGAGCCGATCTTATAACTATATCGGCGCATAAGATATACGGTCCGAAAGGCGTTGGCGCTTTATATGCCAGAACAGGAACTCCTTTGGCAAAATTTATGGACGGGGGCGAACAGGAGTTTGGATTAAGAGCGGGAACGCATAATGTTCCGGGGATAGTCGGACTTGGCAGCGCTATAGCACAGCTTGAAAATTATAAAGAAAAGAATAAGGAAATCGGGAGATTGAGAGACAGGCTTATTGATGGCATATTAGCTTCGGTTTCTCGTTCTGCTTTGAACGGGTCGAGAGAAAATAGATTACCTAACAATGTAAATATGCGTTTCGAGGGAGCTGAAGGGGAAGCAATACTTATAATGTTGAAAGATAAAGGGGTGGCTGTATCAACGGGTTCGGCTTGCGCGGCTAAATCTCTTTCTTCTTCTCATGTCTTAAAATCAATGGGTCTTACGGATCTTGATGCGCATAGTTCAATAAGATTTAGCCTGGGGAGACAAACTGCTCAAGAAGATATCGACTATGTAATATCTGCTGTTCCCGGGATAATTGAGAAATTAAGAGGCGTAAGCGGAAGCTTTGATCATTCGACAAATTTATCGCAAGCGGATGAAAAAGGTTCAAAAGAAGAAGGTTCTGTTTTTTTTGGATGACGATGTAATAGATCGCGGCGGATTGCCCGCTGATCTCGGGTGTGAAAAAGGCAGACAGGTTGATGAAAGCCTTTAGGCTTGCAGAAATATATAATTAGAGGCTACTCTGAAATACGCTAATATGTATTCTAAAGAAGTAATGGATCATTTCCAGAACCCAAGAAATATGGGCGTTTTGAATGATTTTCAGGCTGTTGGGAATGTCGGCAACCCCGTCTGCGGGGATATGATGAAGATATATCTTAAGATATCCGACGGGATTATAGAGGATATCGGTTTTGAAACTCTTGGTTGCGTGGCGGCGATAGCGACATCGTCAATGATAACCGAGCTTGCCAAGGGAAAGACTCTTGAGGAGGCGGAAAAGATAGAATTTAAAGATGTAGAAAAAGCTTTAGGATCTTTGCCTCCCGTGAAGCTGCATTGCGCAGATCTTTCCGTGCAAGCTTTAAGAAAGGCGATAGGGGAATATAGAAATACTAACTCCTAACTTATAACTCACAGGCCTCACGACTTCAGTCTTGATAAAGATTTTGTTTTTTGGCAATATTCTTTTGCATTTGGCCCTATTCCGCCTCCGGCAGACCGGGGCGTCTAGTGGTTAGGACATCAGGTTTTTCCGGCCTCTGGCGGACCCGCCGAAGGCGGGCATCCTGGAAACAAAAAATGTTTTACGTTTATGTTTTAAAAAGTCAAAAAGATGGATTTCTTTATACTGGATATACAAAAGATCTTCGCAAAAGATTTGCCGAGCATAATACTGGAAAAACTAAATCTATAAAACATAGAATTCCTTTTAAATTAGTATATTATGAAGCATATCTTGATAAAACAGATGCTCGAAAAAGAGAATTGGAGTTAAAAAATAAATGTCAGCAAAGAGAATTCCTTATGGACAGAATAAGAAATTCTTTGTTAGTTTAGCTTATGGCCCTATCGTCTAGTGGTTAGGACATCAGGTTTTCATCCTGAAAACCGGGGTTCGATTCCCCGTAGGGCTACAAAATATTTTCCACGCAAAATATCGCGGAAGTTATGAAAAGATTTTTAGAAATATTACCTGGAGCGCTTGCGTGGCTGACTATAGCTATGATGTTTGTGATATCAGCCGTTTTTCCGGTTCAAGCGGCGGTTTTTGTGATACTTTTTGATATTTTTTGGTTTTTGAAGACAGTTTATTTTGCGATACATGTCGGGGCTGGCTATAGAGAAATGAAGAAAGTGATGAAGGTTGATTGGCTGGAAAAAATAAAGGCTCTGCCGCCTAGAGACGGCAGGGATTGGAGCGATATATATCATTTGGTTATATTCCCGATGTATAAGGAATCATACGCGGTTGTTAAAGAAAATTTTGACTCTATTATCAAGACCGATTATCCGCTTGAAAAGTTTATAGTTGTTCTTTCCGGGGAAGAAAGGGCGGGAGAAGAAACTGTCCGAACGATTGAAAGAATTAAAAATGAATATGGCGATAAATTCTTTAGGTTTTACACAACGCTGCATCCGGCAGATCTTCCGGGAGAGATACCCGGCAAAGGTTCTAATGAAGCTTGGGCGGCAAGGCGAGTTAAAGAAGATATTATAGATAAAGAAGGAATCCCTTACGAAAATATTATGGTGTCTACTTTTGACGTGGATACCCAGGTTTATCCGCAGTATTTCAGCAGACTGACATATTCTTTCCTTACCGCGGAACATCCGGACCGTTCCAGCTATCAGCCGATAGCTTTTTTTACCAACAATATATATGAAGCTCCTGTCTTTGCCCGCATAATGGCTTTTTCAACTACTTTTTGGAACATAATGAATCAAGTCCGTCCAGAACAGCTGATAACTTTTTCTTCGCACTCAATGCCGTTTAAAGCTTTAGTGGAAATAGGCTTTTGGACTACCAATCATGTTTCGGAAGATTCCTTAATATTCTGGCAGTGTTTTCTCCACTATGACGGAGATTGGCGGGTAGTGCCGTTGCATTATCCGGTATCGATGGATGCGAACGTAGCGCCGACTTTTTGGCAATCGATGAAAAATATATACAAGCAGCAGAGAAGATGGGCTTGGGGCTGCGAAAATATACCTTTCGTATTCAGCGGATTTTTAGAAAATAAAAAAATATCTTTAAGGAAAAAAATATATTGGACATGGCAGCATCTTGATATATATTGGGGCTGGGCGACTAATGCCTTAATAATTCTTTTGCTCGGCAGGCTGCCTCTTTTGCTTGGAGGAGAAAAATTTAACGTGTCAGTCCTTTCTTACAATCTTCCCCAGCTTACAAGTACTTTAATGAATATGGCAGTTATCGGAGTAATCACTTCGGCAATTTTATCGATAGCTCTTTTGCCTCCCAAGCCGAAATGGTTTAAGTGGTACCATAACTTTCTTTATATGATTCAATGGGCGCTTTTTCCGGTTAATATAATTTTCTTCAGCACTATTCCGGCAATAGAATCCCAAACAAGAATGATGCTTGGCGGGAAGTTTAAACTTGGCTTTTGGGTAACGCCGAAGGCAAGGAAGGGGGAAGAAATACGAGAATAATTTTCAATTTTTAATTTATATTTAAATTTTAAATTAGAAAGTATTGATTCTGTTTTGTATAATTAACTAAACGCAAAATGGACAATAAAAAAATATTAATAGTAGGCGGGGTGATAGCCGGGTTTTTAATTTTTGCCATTGCCTTGATTTACTTGTTGAATAAGCCGTCGGTTAACCCAGAGAACGCGGGTCTTGAAGCGGGAGAGGAGCAGGGCTTTCCTACAAGCGAGACTCGATCTGAAGCGCCTACTGACATCGAGGTACCTGAATTAGGGGATGAAGTCGGCGACGGGTCGGTTGCCGTTCCGGTCGGGGTGACTAGTGCTGCTCCGGGAGTTGAGGCGCAACTTCGAACATTTAATATTAGCGCTGAAAATAGTGCTTTTAAGCCTTCGACTATTATTGTAAATCAGGGCGATACCGTACATATTAACTTTACTGCCATTGACGGCATTTACGATATGACTATGCCGGATTATGGCCTTAAGCAAACCGCAAATGAGGGGCAGACTAAAGTGTTTGAATTTCAAGCAGCCAGTTATGGCCAGTATGTTTTTTATTGCGAGTCTTGCGGAGGAATAGATTCTGATACTAAGGGATACATAATTATTAAACCTCGTGCGGAGCTTTAACTGGAGGAGGCGATTTTGGAGCATAACAGTGATATTTTTAGAGGATTAATTATTTTCCACATCTTTAAGATTTAAATGAATGCTATAATGAATTCATATATGAAGTGGAAAGCTTTTTTTCTTGCTTTAGTCTTCGGAGCAGTTTTTTCTTCTCCGGTTTTTGCGTGGACTAATCCAGCGGCAAATCCGGCGACGGGGGGAGGAACAATAATTGCGGAACAGGGTTCTCCGGCAAATGTGATTTATATAAAATCTAACGGGAATGTAGGGATAGGGACTAGCAATCCTGCTGCGAAATTGGAAGTTAGCGGGCTGGGAAATCAAAATATAACTATAACTTCAACTAACCATAGTGATGCGGGTCTTATTTTGATGAGGAATGAAAATTCTTATTTTGACTGGAAGATGGTAGACAGCGGGGGAAATTTATTGTTTCAAAGAAGCGCCGATGACGGATTAAATTGGAGCACTAATGTATTTTTTGGAGGGAGCAGCACTACAAATGGAATGGTTGGAATAGGGACGACTTCGCCAACAGTAAAGCTTGAAGTCGCTGGAACCGTGAAAGCTACTGCTTTTGAAGGCCCTCTTTCAGGAACTATATCAGCGCCTAATGTTTCAGCGGGAGAGTTTGGGGCCAATACGGGAGGGGGGAATTATAGTTTTCCCGGGCATGTCGGTTTCGGAAATTTTACGGTGCGTTATGTAACTGCGGACAGTATAGGAATATATGATTCTGTAGGGGCTTTAGTAGTGGAGTTTGATGAAGGAATTTAGAAATAAGTATTAAATCTTAAATTTCAAAAGTAAGTTATCCCCCCGCTTTGGCGGGGGATTTTGTATAGATTCCCGATAAATTACTAATGCAATTTTCGGGAATGACATATTTTTAAAAAAATTTCAAAAATCAATTTAGAGGAATAAATCTGAATACTCGTTTTTTACGGGAATGATTTTTTAATAAGGAATAATAATTGGTGTATGGATTGCCGGTAAGTTAGAATTTAATATATGAGTCTTTTGTTTGATGAAATAAAAGCTTTTAAGAATATTTTTGTGCCGTGGATTTATTTTTTTACGGGGCTTACTTTTATGCTCTTTGGTTTGGGAATTAAGGCCGTTGAATTTTTTGGAAGAAAAATATATTTGCTTTTTCCGGCGGAGAGATCTGTTGCGGCGGAAGCATTTTTAAAAATGAAAGAGGCTTTGGTTCCCGAGGGAGTAGAGTTTATTGTTACCGAGCCGGTCTCCGCTTTCGTGGTTCAAATCGGGGTGGCGCTTGCCATATCTTTTATTATTACTTCACCCTTCTTTTTTTATAGGCTGATGAAGTACATATCAGGGGCTTTATATAAAAAAGAAAGAAAGGTATTAAATAAAATATTTATTCCTTCAGCTTTTCTTTTTTCCGCCGGGGCTTTGTTTGGCTATTTCGCCATACTTCCGCCGACGTTTAATGTTCTTTATAGATATGCGGACAATATAGGCGCAAAATCATTTTTTTCCGTATCTGATTTTGCCGTTTTTACGCTTGGCTTTACTCTCGCTTGCGGGATTATGTTCTTGTTGCCGGTAGGAATGGCGATACTTAATTCTATAGGCGTTACCAATAGGGATGTTTGGAGGGATAACTGGCGCTATGCATTCTTAATTTTTCTAGTCCTGTCTGCTATAATTACGCCAGATGGAAGCGGAATCACAATGATAATGCTTTCAGTGCCATTGACTGGGCTTTACTTTGTTGGATCAACCTCGGGGATTCGGCGAGACAAGCCAATGCCTAAGAGAAGCAATTCTTCATTGGAAGCGCGGCGTGGCAAGAGCGGTCGAAAACTAATAAAAAAGAAGAAAAAATAAAATGGGTTTTACAGAATTAGCAATTATAGTTGTTCTTGCCTTAATAGTTTTTTTCGGCGGAAAGAAGATTGCCGAACTTTCCAAGTCTGCCGGACGGGCGACAGCTGAATTTAAGAAAGGCAAAATGGAGGCCGAAAAAGAGCTAAATGAAATGATAAAAGAAAGCTCTTCAGATGAAAAAAAAGAGTAAAAAAATAATTAGAATTAATAGAAACAGGAGAAAGTTTCTTAAGCTCATTGCTTTTGGCGGAGTGTCTTTGCTGGCAATGAAGTTTTTTGGGAGTAAAGCTTTAGCTCTTGCTTCTTCTGCTTCCGCAAAAAGTGCTAGCTCTTCTAAAAAGGATCGAGCAAAGCAGGTAGCAGAAACAGATAACAGCAGCGTGTCCGGAAAGGATATAAATATGGTCGAGAACGATAACGGCGTTGTGTTTGTTGATAGGAGAACGGGGGAAGAAATATTTATTCTTGAAAAAGATTAAAAATGGCAATTAAAATCTCTAAAAACAGGATAGATATGGACGGCAAGCCTATTAGGAATGCAGGCCGCATAGATGCAACTGAAGTTCACGGAATAGTTTATTATTCCGATGTCCATTTTGAGGAGAGGGAATGCGCTATTTGTGGCAAAAAGTTTAAGCCTGGAGACGGCGTAGGTCTTTATGTAAGGCGGGTTACTGGGAAGGGCACAGACTTAATTCCTGCCCATATATCCTGTTTTCAAAAAAAGAAAGATTAATTAAAGCAAATAAGAAATAATGGCATTTGAATGGAAATTAATAGGCGATGAGGGGGAAAATCCGGAAAATCGCCGGGATAGTTCTGCTTCTCAAGATAATATCGAGAAGAATGATTCTCCGAGGGGAGAAAATATTCAGAATAAGCCTTTGGAAGATAAGTCTTCGGAGGAGTTTTCTGGGTCTCAAGATAATAAAGAAGAAGGATGGTCCGGAGGCATCAGTGTTTGTACGAGTGATTGTTCGGCTGACGATTCTTCGGAAAATACAGCTGAAAAATCGGGATATAACAGCACTTATGATTCTCAAGTCTGTTCTTCTTACGATGGCGGAGTGAATTCTACGGAGAACTCTGTTGTCGCTTAAAAATGTAAATCAAAATTGCGGAGTATTATAGGGGAAAAATATAATGGCGTTTGACTGGAGCGCTCTTGGCGCCGGTGATCCAATTGAAAATGAGGATATCAGCGAGATACAAGCAAACCTGGAATCGATATATTCGACTCTGGGTATTAATCGATCAGGATGCACTGGTCCGGGCTGGGTTGAGCTGCCGGTTTCCGGGGGCGACCCTGTTTCTACGGCTCCATACTTGGAACTTAGAAATGTAATTGATTATGCGCATGACAATAATTGCGTTTCTCATAATTCCGGACATGATGCGGCTTATAATATTGCGCATGATGCTACAGTGGAGGCGACGCATGATACGGATCATAACGGAAGCGATTATACTACTTATTTATCTACTCATAATGATACTGTCCGTACTTCTAACTGGACTCCACATAACAGCGCATATGATGCCACAGTAAGGGCGACGTACAATTCGGGTTATGATTCAGATGATTACGCTACTCACCTTGAAACTCATAACGATACTGTTCGCACTTCCAACTGGA